>NZ_JBLYNS010000012.1:0-62673 GCF_049310205.1 Endozoicomonas sp. ALC013
GGAGGTGATCCTTTTGCCTATAGAGGAAGTGCTTTCAGGCCCAATGTGTTATTTAATGTTATTGTTGATATTACCAATACGCCAAAAATTGAAGCAAAAAGAAATTTAAATTCAAAAGAGCGGGAAGAGTTTATTGCAGTGCTTCTGAAAAGAGAAGGAGTTGAATCTACATTGCTGGAATTTGATGCGACACCTTTTGTAAATACGCCATTTACTGCAGCAATTGCAGCCAGAGATAAAACTTTATCAAGAGCTTTATTAAATTATCTCAAAGAAACAAACCATGAATTATTGATTACGCCAAATCAAAAAATAATGTCAGGACAGTTTGGAAAAAATACCCCCCTGGTATTAGCAATTAAAACAAACAATGAAGAGCTGGCTTTGGATCTATTACCTTTTTATACCAATGAGTTACTGCGTCAGCGTATAACATGGGCAAACAGTAATGCTCTTGAACTGGCTCATTTAGCAAGATTCAATCGTCTGCTTCCCGTCATGGTGGCAACAGCTCAGGGTCTTACAATGGATGAAGCTACTCATTTTCAATCATTGTATGATGGATGTCCGCGTGGGAATAATATATGGCATGATTTATATGAATCAGATATGTTCCTTAATGACGAAGGAGATTTTATTGAGGATAGAGAGAGAGTTTTAAATCCTGTCCTCTACCATACTTCACAATATATTCATAAGCCTGTTTAACTTGATTGGTGAGGTAGTCGTGAAAAGTTTATTTTTCTATTGCATTTTTTATCGGATTATCTCAGTCATTTCTCACCTTGTTCACCGCGTATAGTTGTACCAACAGAGTCTATTCAACCATGCCAACGTCTGGTACAGTCGGGCAGTAAAAATCCGAAAAACTGTTTCAATAGCCTTAAGTCCGACAGTCTCCTGGTCTGCAAGCCATGAGGAAAATTGCATAACACCTGGTATTTGACGTTGTGTCCGGGATGCCTTCGGTGTCCCGTAACCCAGGTGTTATGTTTTTACCCAACTCATTAAATATTTAATTCAATAATGAAAGCAGTTATACTCACTACAATATCCCTCCTGGCTTTTGCTGGAAATTCCATTCTTTGCAGAATGGCTTTGGGTGAACAAGAAATAGATGCTGCAAGCTTTACTTCTATTCGTCTCTTGTCTGGTATCATTTCTCTGGTTGTACTCTATAAATTACTAAACCCTGGTGACAAAAAAATTGCAAAAGGCAGCTGGTATGCTTCCGTTATGTTGTTTATTTATGCCGTTACCTTCTCCTATGCATACATTATTTTAGATACCGGAATTGGGGCACTAATCCTGTTTACCTCGGTGCAAATCACCATGATTCTGGCCAATTTTATTTCAGGCGTAAAAGTTCGCTTCATTGAATGGATTGGTATTACTACCGCTTTTTCTGGCTTCATGTATTTGGTGGCACCAACCTTATCCACACCTTCCCTGAATGGTTTTATTCTGATGGCAGTCTCTGGCATTGCATGGGGGATGTATACGTTAGCGGGTAAAGAATCCACCAATCCGTTGAGTGATACAATGTGTAACTTTATTAGAACGTTGCCTTTCCTTATCGCCCTGACAGTTCTTACTATTGAATCCTCACACCTTTCCCTGAAAGGAATTATTCTTGCAGTTTTGGCAGGCGCTCTGACCTCAGGCATTGGTTATACCCTGTGGTACATAGCATTAGGCAGACTTTCTGCAGTACAAGCTGCTGTTGTGCAACTTCTGGTGCCTGTAATGGCAGCAGCAGGCGGCACATTACTCATTGATGAGGCTGTATCCATGCGATTGGTTCTATCCTCAATTGTTATACTTGGTGGGATATTCACGGTGATATCCGGTAAACAATACGTTGGGAAACCTCTGCAAACAAAAAAATAACACAAACGAGCGTCTCCGGAGTCAAAAGTAAAAACGATAGCACCGGACATTCATCGGGCAGCCCCCAAATCAGGCGTGATCTGCCAGAAAGTGAGGACCTCTTTCCCGTTGTGATATACCCTGGTTTGTAAAGAGCGGCTGCAGGAGCTGAACTCAAAATCTCTGATCTGTCCTTCTGGCCGCCATCGGTTTTTTTCCTGCCAGGTTCCGTCGCTGCTCAACCCAAGGAGCAACAGGCTGCCGTCGTCGGTTCGTGCGGCAAGCAGGCAGCCTTGCCGGTTAAAGTGTGCCTCCAGAATAGACAGGTTAACACGTTGCATCGACCATTGACCGCTACCAGTGTACCGATATATTTCCGTGCTCTCTGATTTACCTCCGCACACCAGCGCATTGCCCCGGGGGCTGGCCTTCAGGAGGGTGCTGGAATTCAGTGCGTGTGCCCACTCCCACTGTCCTGACTCACCACGGTGCCAGATACTGGCTCTCAGTTCATTGTCGTCTACACTCAGCGACGACGCTGCCATCATAAAACACAGCAGCCGTGAGTTCATGGAAAACTTAATGTCTGGCAGGTCCCGCAGCACTTGCCCTGCTCCGTCAATATAAGCCTGATCCTCCATAACCGGCGAACAGCTGTCGTCGTCCAGGCTCCAGATGTCGAAGCCATTGATAGTGGCAACAACCAGCAGTCTGCCATCAGGGCTAAAATCAACGCTGAGCAAAAAGCAGTGGTGTGGGTCACTGTGTGTTTTGGTAATGGTCACCTTGTGTGACCAGCGTTGGTTATGATCAAGCCCGGCAACTTTGACATAAAACTCTTTTTCTGCACCCGGAATCGTCTCATCGTATATCCCGAGGTCATCAGACCATGCGGCAAAATGGCGACTATCCGGGCTGAATGCCATATCAAACTCCATATTGTCAAACAGTCGGTCATTGTCCAACGCTGCCCGGCTGGCTGCAGCAGCATCGCTGCTCAGCCCAAAGTCAATTTTGCTGCTACATGACCATAACCCATCATCACACCGGGTGATGAAAGAGACCTCAGCACCGTCGAACAGGGCAAGATATTGGCTATCAGGACTAAAACGAATTTCATGGTTATCACCCCAGCTTAAAGCATTATTATGCCGCCAGTTGCCATCGGTCCCGCAACACAGGATGGCCCCTCCCGATTTACGGTCAATGCACACCAGCGACTTGCCATCGTCGGATACGATCATTTCATTTATACGACGGTGACCCAGGCTGTGATAAATATCGGCTCCTGTCATTTGCTGAACCTCGGACCAGTTACCGGAATCACTGCGCCTGACAACTGACAACAAGAATTCGTGAGCACTACCACCGCGGTCAGGCACGGATGGCTCACCGGACGACCGGCGAGAGGGGAGAAACAGAATATTGCCCCCGGGCTGGTTGTGCATGTTTATTCCCGTCGTGTAATCCATCGAACACTCCCGATGCCAGCTACCACTGTTGTCCGGAGCCCAGATATGCATGGCTCTGGCCCGGCTGTCTTCATTGATCAGGCAGTTGTGGTTGGTGTTCAGGAAAAAAGCCGACACAATCGGCAGGAACTCCATACGCCCGGAAGCTTTCAGAGTGACTGATGGTGCATGAATCACCTGTTGACAGAAATGGTTGGTGTAATAGGCACAAAGCGCTTCTGGTCTGCACTGGACAGGGTGACAGGGACTGAAAACGGTGGGTACCGTCCTGAGGTGGTGCAGCAGTTGCTGATTACCGGTGGCCATCGCCTGATAAAAATGCTGCTCTGCCTTTGGCAGGGATAAAAAGTACTGGTAGTACTTGTGGAGCTGGCTTACCGACAGGCCACATTTATCATGCAAAATGGTACGTACCCTGCGGGACGACAACTCCAGGTTAGCCAGATCTTGAATCGAAAGATAACTTAACAGGTTAGCCAGTGAATCACCCGACAATGTGCCAATAAACCGGCCAAAGCCACTGGCCGAAAATTCAACGGGACTTTGTACTTCCTGATGGACCTGATGGACATCGCTGGTTTTGAGGTGTTTGACGATGCAATACATAGACAGACCTTCCGGTTAACCTGATAACAGGAAGGTTCAGGATAGTAGAGCCTGCGGAGAATTAAACCGAAGATTGATGCTATTCGGAGCAGGAAAACAACATTGATGTGGATAAAGAATTGCCGATGATGACGCGGTTTAGCTCACTGGACCGTCATTGTTGTCTGTTATCGTATCTGACTGGCCTGTTAGTGATTTATGGCAAGGTAAATTGTTAACTGGTAATCCAATTACTAATAAGCTCATGGAGATAGCGTATTATGGATGCTGCAAGTTTTCCTGTCAGTCTTGATCAAACAATAAACCCTATCCCTTCCACTCGTGAGGCATCGGTCAGAGCTGCAAAATGCTTTGGTCGAACTCTATGCAAGATGGCCATCGTCGTTCCTTATGTTTTGTATCACGCCTTTAGCATAGGCACTGAATGCATATTTGGTGCTGGTGGTGCTGCTGTCGGTGCCGTAAGAGGTGGCACTGTCAAGCTGGCCAGAGCGGCAGGAGCAAAGCTTGGCCTGTGCGAGAGGTCAACAAAGCCTCTGAAGGAATACATCATCAAAGACTTCCATCGGGGTGCTAATGTTGGCTGGCTTCCCGGTCAAATCATTGGAGCTGCTGTGGTGGCGTCCAATTTACTGCTGCTTGCGCACCCCATCACACTTGGTGTTTGTGGCGCTGTTTTTGGCACATACGCCATTGCAGAAGGTGTCATTGCCTACAAGGAAATCAAAGCCACTGGACACTCGGATACGGAAGAATTTTCCAAAAATTTATTGAAAGGTACCCGTCAACAGGTCAGAAATTTTCATGATTTCCTTTATGGTGAACTGGATGAAGGCAGTACTTTCAACCCTAACGATATAATTCACTAAAAAATAGTCGTTTAATGAGCCCGGTTTATTCCCTGTTAATGCAGCTAATTCCTGCAGCAGGGATTAACCAATAAGAATACTAATGGAGGTAACATAAAATGGATTCTGTCACCGTTCCTGTCGTTCCTAATGCAACAACAACACCCATCCCTTCAACTGGAGAGGCATCGGTAAGAGCTGCAAAGTGCTTTGGTCGAGTTGTATGCAAGTTGTTTATAGCTGTTCCCTACGTTTTATTTGAGTCCTTAAGCATAAGTACTGAGGTCATATGTGGTGTCGGTGGTGCTGCTGTCGGTGCCATAAGAGGTGGTTCTGTCAAGCTGGCCAGAGCGGCAGGAGCAAAGCTGGGTCTGTGCGAGAAGTCAACAAAGCCCCTGAAGGAATACGTCATCAAAGATTTCCACCGGGGTGCTAATCTTGGCTGGCTTCCTGGTCAAATCGTTGGTGCGGCTGGGGTCGTGGCCTCTTTGCCGGTGCTTGTAAACCCAACCATGCTGATTGCTGAGGGTATTAATTTTGGAATTTACGGCCTGGTAACCACTGGATTTGCCTACGATGAAATAAAACGAGATGGGCATTCATGTGCTGAAGATCATTCCAAAACTATGTTGAGCGATCTTCGCCATCAGTTTAGAGAGTTGCATGATTTCATCTATGGTGACAAACAGCCTTGACAGTCTGCCCAGGGCAGTTGAGTGTTTCTCTGAATATACGCTGGTTTGCCGAGGTCAGCCTTTCTGCCAGTGAGTTGAACGATTATTGTTGACTCCGGCAGGAATTTAAGTATGATTCGCCCTCGTTGACGCAGCGCGCTCGTAGCTCAGCTGGATAGAGTACCTGGCTACGAACCAGGCGGTCGGAGGTTCGAATCCTCCCGAGCGCGCCATATCAGAAAAGCCCATCTTGATGATGGGCTTTTTTTTGTCCGCAAAAAAGTAGCTGTTAAACTTCTGTCGTGTTGTTACGCAAGGGATTACCAGAAGGCGGGCTCTGCCACTGACAAAAAACAGGTTTGTGACAAATTGGTTAATCCCTACAGAAGAGTTGCGTAAGACATACTCCGGTAAGCAGTGGCGTTGACGATGCAGTTAAAACCGGATAATTCTGATTATCGTGGTTTTTTATTAAAGCTAAATAATCTCCATCTTTTTTTTGAGTGGGCTTTTAGATTCTCCTCGGCAGTGATCAGGGCTTGTCGGCAGGTCTCATTGTTCAGGAGGACTGCGAGTTTCAATGGGGTGGCTCCTGAAGTCGTGGTAGCCTTGATACTGGCCCCGCCATTGAGCAGGGGTTCCAGGCAGGCTATGCTATTTCGCCAGACAGCGATGTGCAAAGGGGTGGCTCTTGGAAGCATGGATCTTGAAGCCGTGACAGCGTTGATATTAGCCCCGCCATTGAGCAGGGTTGGCAAGCAGTCTATGTTGTTCTTGTAGACAGCGATGTGCAAAGGGGTGATACCATCCTCAGAAGGGGCGGCGTTGGGATCCGCCCCTGCATTGAGCAGGGTTTGCAGGATGTCGCTATAGTTTTTCCGGGCAGCAATGTACATAGGGGTAGACCCATCAGCCAGGGCGGCGTTGACATCTGCCCCAGCAGCAATCAGGGTTTGAACGCAGGCGAGATGCCCCTTGAAGGCAGTCACGTACAGTAAATAAACATTTTTCCCTGTAACTGCAGATCTGAACGTCTTCCGGGCAATGGTTTTATCCTGCGTCAACAATTTTTGTAACGTTTCCACGTCTCCAGTTCTGCAGGCTTGCAATGGCAGATCTTCGCAATAGGGGGAGTCTTCATGAAGCAAGGCACCCGATTCTCGTACCGCCGGTAACGGAAATTGCCGACAAATCGGACACGCCGAGCGAGAGGTTATAGGTGTTTCACGCATGTGTTCAGCGAAACAGTTCACATGATAGCGATGCTGACATTCAGTCACGATGACGGGAGATACTTGACGCCCATCGAGTTGCTCGTAGCAGATGGGGCATTCGTTTTCATATTCTCTTACCTCCGAGATCATATCTTCTAACAACTCGCACATTGCGGGTTGGGCTGCTGAAATATGCATAGGTCAGTCTATTCCTCATAGTGTTTTAGTACTTAGGTTACAAAAAACCGGAAAAGTTCAAACTTTCGTACAGAAATAGAAAAACTGCCGATGACATCCTCTGCCAACAGGGGGGGGGGTAAGCCCCGCAGCCCAATTATTCATTATTAGTTTATGGCCGGGTTATCAGGCGCTGGCTGCGGTCACCATCAGGCCTGACTGCGCAGTGCTGCCCAGCTGCTCTTCAGTTTGCTGTGCCAGGTAAAGATCGCGATAGTGTCCTTCCTGTTGCAGCAGCTGTTCATGGGTGCCACGCTGAACAATTTTGCCTTTATCCATCACCAGAATCTGGTCGGCATCCTGAATGGTTGACAGACGGTGAGCCACGGCAATGGTGGTCCGGTTTTCCCGCAGAGTAATCAGCGCCTCTTTAATATGGTGCTCTGTCTCACCATCGATATTGGCGGTGGCTTCATCCAGCAGCAGAATTTTCGGATTCTGGGCAATGGTCCTGGCAAATGACAATAGCTGCCTTTCACCGGTGGACAGTGCTTTGCCTCCGGGTCCGGGCTTATGTTCATAGCCTTCTTCCAGCCCCCGGATAAACGGGTCCGCATGCACTTTTCTGGCCGCTGCCTGAATGTGTTCATCGGTGATCTGGCGATGGTTCAGGCTGATATTTTCGGCCATCGTGCCACTGAAAATATAAGGCTCCTGGAATACCAGACCCAACCCCTGGCGCAATGTGTCTTCCGGCAGGGTGGACAAAGGCTGGTTATCGATCAGAATCTGGCCTTCCTGGTGTTGATAGAAGCGCATCAACAGGTTGATCACCGAGCTTTTACCACTGCCACTGTGACCCACAATGGCAACAAACTGCCCCGGCTCGACGGTGAAGCTGACATTATCCAGCGCCAGGTTTTTCGAGTCATAAGACAGTGTTACGTTATTGAATGCCAGCTTGCCACTATGAATCTCCGGGCTCTGACCATTGCCCTGACCATAGTGAGTGTCTTCTGTCTTTTCGTTCAATACCTGGAACAGTCTTTCCGAGGCCACCAGAGATTGCTGCAGGCTGCTCATCTGCATGGTGATCTGCCGGAAAGGTTCAAAGAATCGTCCAAGGTAATTGATAAAGGCGTAGAGCGTACCCACCTCGACCAGAGAAAACCCGGACCGATAGCCAAACCAGCCCACCACAACGGCCAGGGCAATACCATTGAGCAGGTGCGTGAAAGGCATCAGCAGCAGGCTGTCGATATTGATGTTCTTTTGCTTGAGCTGGCTCCACTGTTCATTGTCCCGGTCAAACTGTTGTTGCAGGTGCGCTTCCTGTCCCATGGCCTGGATAATACGCATGCCATTGAGGGATTCGTTGACACGGGTATTGATGTTGGCCAGCTGGCTGCGAACTCCGTGAATGACAGGGTGGCTGATTTTCTGGTAGAGGTGAATCGCCAGCAGCATGACCGGAATCAGCAGCGCTGTCATCAACATCAGTCGGATATCCAGCAGGGCCATGGCAATAAAGATACCCACCACCCGGAAAAAGGCCTGCAGAATCGCCGGAATCACGCCCACAAACATCTGGCGCAGTACTTCCGAATCATTGGTGATGCGGGATACCAGGCGGCCGGTTGGTTCGCTGTCAAAATAGTGCATGGGCAGCTTCAGCACATGGGCGAATAGCATCCGTCGAATGTCGTGCACCACCTTCAGGGCATTTTCCTGAAACATCACATTCTGTATGTATTGTAGAATGGCCGAACCCAGATAAGTACCAAACAGGGCTGCACCCATGATGGCAAGGCCCATATATTCATGAAGGGCATCATTCACTCCGGGGGTGATATGTTCATCCAGAATGATCTTCATCAGCCACGGTGCCAGCATTTCCAGGCTGGTGGCCAGCAGCAGGATCAGAAAGGCACCCAGAAACGGCCATTGATAGGGTTTGGCATAGCGAACCAGTCTGGCCAGTCCCCGGTAGCCTGATGTTTTTTTCTCGTCGTTGGCGATCACTGCATTATTCCTCAGGCAACATCGGACCGTTTGTTCACGGCATCGGGCTTCACTTCCAGAGGGTGCAGCAGGGCTCTTGCCTGCTGTCGGAAGATTTTTGCATACCAGTGTTCGGTCGTATTCTGTTCAGGCAGGTCGGTGGCTTCTTTAGCTTTAGAGAGCAGTTGTTCATGGTTGCCCTGCTCGATAATACGACCACGATCCAGTACCAGAATATGGTCCGCCTTAATCAGCTCGGGTAGCCGCTGCGTGACCAGAATGATGGTTTTCTTACCTTTCATGGCCATCAGGTTTTTCAGAATACGGGCTTCGGTTTTCATATCCAGGGCACTGAAGGCATCGTCCAGCAGCAATATTTCACTGTCAGCCAGCAGGGCCCTGGCCAGTGCCAGACGTTGTTTCTGGCCTCCGGACAGGTTGATGCCGTTCTCACCCAGCAGGGTGTTGTAGCCATCCTTAAAGCCCATGATTTCGTCATCGATAGCTGCCAGTCTGGCGGCCTGTTCGACGGCCTGCTGGCTGGCATCCGGTGTGGAGAAGCGAATGTTGTCGGTGATGGTGCCGGAGAACAGCATGGGCTCCTGGGGGACCCAGGCCAGTTTTTTCCGCAGGGATGCCACACTCAGCTGTGGCAGCGGAATATTGCCCAGTTGGATGGAGGAGCCCTCAGGCAAATCAAATTCACGCAGGATCAGCCGGAGCAGAGTACTTTTACCGCTGCCGGTACGACCGGTAATCCCGATAAATGCGCCTGCGGGTATCTCGGCAGAGATACCCTGCAGTACCGGCTTCTGGTCCGCAACGGAGTCATAACCAAATGACCGGATGTTTATCGAAAGACGTGTGTCGTCCGGAGCCTGTCGTGCATCCGGTGCATTACTCACTTTGGGCTGGCGGGACAGCAGTTTTTCCAGACGCCCCCAGGAGGCACTGCCGCGCTGGAAGACATTGAACTGCCAGCCAAATTGCAGCATGGGGCCGAGCATCTGGCTAAGGTAAAGGGTGAAACTGGTTAACAGGCCCACCGTCATCTGTCCATGGCTGATCAGCCAGGCACCACCCACCAGGGCCAGTACAAAAGAGAGCCCGAAAAACAGGCTGATACTCGGGCCAAACAGGGCATCGACCCTGGCAACGCGGCTGTTCGCTGCCACCGCCTCCATGGACAGCTGTTCAAAACGCCGGGTTTGTCGTTCAGTCAACTGGTGTGCTTTGACCGCACGAATACCGGTGATGGATTCACGGGTCTCTTCGTTCAGATTGGAAAAAGCAGCCTGAGAGCGACCAAAGCGTGAGTACAAGGCCACACCGTAGCGCTTGGTCGCCCAGACCAGTACCGGGAAAGGCAGCATCGCCAGTAGGGTCAGTTGACCACTGACGAGGAATATCATGGCGAACAGAACGGTAAAGCCGGCGATCAGGGAGTCCACCAGGGTCATGATCCCGACCCCAACGCTCTCCTCAACCGCATTGAGGTCATTGGTGGCATGGGCCATCAGGTCACCGGTGGTATGGTGCTGATAAAACTCCGGAGAGAGCCGGGTAAAATGAGCAAACAACCGGCTGCGCTGCTGACGGATCAGCTCAATGGAAGCACCGTACAGCTTGGCTCGCCAGATATATCGGAAGCCATAGACGACGATACCCGTAATCAGTATCCCGGCAACATAACCGGCCAGTTCCCGGTTGGTAAGGCTGTTGTCTTTGATACTGTCAATCACATGGCCAATCAGCCAGGGTGGCAACAGGTTCAGGACAGAGACAATCTGCAGACAGATAAAGGCCAGCAGGTATTGCTGCCAGTAGTCCTTCAGAATAAACCGGAGTTTCCAGAGTAGTTTCAATGAACGGCCTTTTGGGTGCTGGGCGTTTAACACTTTTCATATCGCTTTCTGCGTTGCCTGCTGCGACTGCTTGTTCAGGAAGATATTGGCATGCTGAGGAAGAAAGCGCGATGAATTTAATTTGGTTCTATTGTGCTAATTAATAACCGACCATTGAACTTAAAATGATTCTTATCGTCAACGAGGTGATTACCGAATTCGGTGTTCGGAGTACGAGGCAGTGATGTGGCCAGGGGACGTAATAGGATAATAGTTGCTGATAGTTACCGCCTGAAATACAACGCCTGACGTAAGTGATCGGCAGGTGGTTGCGGGTACCGCACCTGCCGGAAAAGTCTCGTCCAGGGACTCTCGAAAAAACAAGGTCAACAAGCCCACGACCTCAACCGCGAAATACGTCAATGTCGCGGGAGTAATGCTCTTTTGCGACTTGACCGCTGATTGTGTTTCCGGATTTCTTCCGACACATAATAAGCCGGTGCGGCAACAAACGGTGATATTGGCGTTTTGCCGGGCACATCATCACTGAGTTTTCTGACTATGGCAAGACGACTTTGCAAAATCTTGTTATAACGTGCTTTTTCCTCAGCTGCGGTCCCCGCCAGGCACGATTGTTTGTGGGCATCAGGATCGACGTAGTAATCCATCAATAACTCCTGTCCGGCAGCAATGCCCTTGACGGCAATAGAGACGGGGATCGTAAAATTGCCAAAATCGGTTGTGATAGCGATAAACTCCACAGACGTATTGACATCTTCGGTCCTGTTGGCGGAATTCACAAAGTGAAAAGGCGTATAACGCTCGTTGTCCGGCAAAATGGCGACCAGACTAAAGGGGTCGTTAACCGCCCCTTCCTGAGTGTATTTTGAAAGCGTGCGCTGCGTTTGCTCTTTACCCCTGAGACCGGCCATCATGGTTCGGTAGTAACTCATGAAATCTGGCATATCGTCAGTAAACTTCTGATGCAAATATTCAAGTTTCCAATTGTGATTTTTTTTAGTCCACGATGGTTTGTTGAGTACATACCCGATACCCGAATAGATCCCGAGCAACTCCCCTTCTGGTACTTTCGCTCTGGCAAATACGCCGTAATTTTTTTCTGCCCCGTCAGGGCCGGTAAAACCATAATCAACCAGACGGTGTTCAAACCGCGCCAGAAAGTCTTGCCGGGCCTCAGCCTCTGACATCCGCAGCTGATCAATGACCCAACGCTGAATAAATGCATACTGCCCAATAGTGGGAGTCAGCAGACGGTGGGCAAAAGGGGAAAGCCAGACATATGGCTGGTAGGTGTGCCCGCAAGGGAGGTCAGAATCGTCACAGACCACAGTCTTGCCAATTGGTTTACTGAGCGCGTCGGGTCGATAACTGCCAGCGGTGATAACCTTAATACCGCTATGGGGTAACGGCTCATTCCGGGCTGACAAAACTTTTGTTTCTGTTATTACCCGGGCGATTAAGTCGGTGTCTGGCGGTGTATCTGCATCATCTGCGGGTCGCTCCCCGGGAACGCTATGTTCGCTGCCATGCCCCGGGTGGGCGAGTCCGGGTAAACGACTGTGAGCAGCAACGACGTTACGGGCGTAGGCCACACCCCGGGGCTGGCTATCCTCTGGTTTAGCGGTGTTGGATGACTGTCCTTCCACAAAACTGGCCATCCCTTGAGATGATAAGGTATTGGGCTGCATAATTGGTCACTTTAAGCTGACAAGAGTGTTGGATCAGACACATTATTTGCCCGAAAATTCAATATCCTGGTTAACCTTTGCGAAAGCGCCCGGGCAGAAAGTCTTTAAGCATGACCAGAAAACTGTAAACAGGGTATTTAAAGGTGGCGGGTTTGTTGTGCTCAAAAAAGAAATGCCCGACCAGTCTGACCTGAATATTGGTGGTATTGCTTTTGATCAGAAAAAAGAATCAATATACATAATAAACAACAGCTGTTTATCATTGGCTAATAACATTATTAATATTTTGGTAAGTTGCCTGTGGCTAAGTTATTCACTATTTTCTGGCGGTTTTTCCTGCTGGGCTGGACCAGCTTTGGCGGCCCGGCTGCCCATATCGGATATTTTCGTAATACCTTCGTTGAAAAACGCCAGTGGTTAACCGATGTTGAATATGCTCAACTGATTGCTCTCAGTCAGTTCCTGCCGGGCCCCGGTTCCAGCCAGATCGGCTTTGCCCTGGGCTACCGGAAGGCAGGATTGCCCGGCGGCATTGCAGCGTTTGCCGGTTTTACCTTACCGTCTTTTGCGATTCTGCTGGCGGTAGCCATGAGCAGTCAGCTGTTTCTGTCTGCTGACTGGTACCAGGGGATGATTGCCGGTTTGAAACTGCTGGCCGTTGTTGTGGTGGCGGATGCCACGGTGCAGATGTTCCGGTCTTTCTGTAAAAGTCAGTTGACTATTAGTCTGTGTATTTTCAGTGCCGCCCTGTTGCTGGTGTTTCCTGGTATTCTGGTTCAGATGGCTATTCTGGTTGCAGCTGCCCTGATTGGTTATCGCTGGTTGCCGGGCAAGGACGACAGCCAGATCAGGTGCCGCTTTGTTTTCTGGCCACTTATTCTGTTTACCGTTTTACTGTTTGGCCTGCCTTTGCTGGCTGATTATTCCCCCCTGGCAGCCGTAGTCAGTGACTTCTATCAGGCGGGCAGTATGGTGTTTGGCGGTGGCCATGTGGTTCTGCCATTGCTGCAGAGCACAACGGAAGGCATGATCAGCACCGATACCTTCCTGACTGGCTATGCCTCAGCCCAGGCGGTACCTGGCCCGATGTTTACCCTGGCTACGTATCTCGGATATTTTGCTTCCGGGTCGACTCCGATTCTGGGAGCTATTGCCGCGACGCTAGCTATATTCCTGCCTGGTTTTCTGCTGGTGATTGGTGTCCTTCCTGCCTGGCAGGCTCTGGCTGCACGAGCCCGGATTGCCGGGGCGATTGCCGGTATTAACGCTGCTGTTGTCGGGCTGCTGCTGTCTGCACTTTACTCGCCGGTATTTACCTCTGCGGTGCATTCGGCAATGGCGATGGCTCTGGTTCTGATTGGCTGCTTCCTGCTGCGTGCATTGAAGATTTCTGTTTTCTGGCTGGTGGTGCTATTTATTGGCGTTGGCGTGTTGGTGCTTTAAACCACTGCAAATGTAGTTACATTTTATCCAATTCACTTTGTTGGTATTTGCAGTCCGGTGGAAAGACGATAAAGGCGTGACATTTTTCAATCTTCTCCTCATTCGTTATATCCAACAATGTCAGGTTCTCATCACACATGTTGTTCTTATCAGTTATGATGATTCCTTTAATCTGATAGCCATCTTTATGGAAATATTTTTTTGCTTTTATTCTTGCAAATTGAGTACCAGAGGACGTTGTATTGCCAATTTGGAATCCTTCAGGACTTTCAATCCTCCAGTGCCCTGGTAAATCTTTGGAATCTGTATCTACCTTGTACATCGCCTCCATTGAATTCAGGTGTTTGGTTGACAACACCAGTTCAAGAACCCGGATATTTTCGGTTATCTGTTGCAGCTTATCCAATGTTAACGTGTCCTCCATCCCCATACGCCGGGTAAGTGTTTGCAGTAAATCACCCTGTGCTTCGACAGGGTGAATTGAAATCACTTTGGCTATGTCTTTCAGGTTGACCGAGAGCTGTCCGGTGGTGAGTAATTGTTGATGCTTAAAAGGTGAAGTCGCAAAGTTAGCGACTGCTGCCCTGTGGTTAACGCGTAAAAATGGTAAGTCCGCGAATGCAAGTTCTATATCAATGAGATTGTATGGGTTTTGATCGAGAATGATGGACCAGAAATGCTTATCTACGATGGTTTTCAACAGGGTCTGATCCAGGTTAGCGAGATTGGCCAGGCAGGTGAGGGCCAATGGGTGAGAATATTTGCCGTGTAAAAAATTACCGGCCCAGTTGCTGTCAAGAAAACCGTGCTGTCTGGCAATAGCGTTGGCAATGACCGGCGGAATAAACCCAATAAAAATGGGCGCTGAGCCCGGGCGTAAATCACTGCCGCTGTCTGCACAGACTTTGTTCATGGCTTTGCGAACGATGCCCTGCATTTGTTTCCGTTGGAAAAAGCGCTGTTCATGGTTCGTGCTATTATTGCCAGCAAGGAAAGAGTAGGTATTGAGATGTTGCAACATATTCAGGGCGAGCAGACGTTTGGGAGTGTCGAGTTCATTGCTCCGGATAGATTCCCATCGAATAGCAGCAGGAAATTTCTGGACATAGTAACGATCCGCAACGGTACCATTGGGTTTTGGGATATTTTGCGCTTGAAGCAATGCTTCTATCTCAGCACCGACCCTGGCAAGTACCGGTATTTGCGTACTGAACTCTATCATCGAACGGCAACACCTGGTAAGCGCTGTAAGTTTCTCAGGAGTGTCAACACCATTGAATATGTGTTCAGCAATATATAGGACGACAAAGTTTCGTAAATTATCGATATCCTGGCATAGCGCAGGACTGAGAAATGCTTCCGGTAAAATCAGGGCGCTCTCACTGAAGGCAGAGTAATTGATGCCATTTTCATTAAACAGGCGACACAGGGCCGGTGGAAACAGGCGTTCTTTTTCCCCGGCAGTTAACTGGTCGCCAGCCATGAACGCTAAAAAATCTTGTGTATAAATCAGTGTGGTGAGTTGGTGATCGGGCCCAAATGCCATCAGATTATTCGGGTGGAAAATTTTATTGTGCTCACCGGGATCTGTCTGTGGAATCCGGCAGATTGGACAGGATTCGGCAATATTTTTTGTTGCTTTGCCATCAACAAGCCCAAAGTACTCCTCATTTTCACTGGCCACAGGAAACGATAATTGTCTGGTAGAGCTTTCTGGCAGATGTGATGCATTCTGAGCGCGAAAGACATCCAGCCAGACGTTTTCGCCTGCACGCTCTGCTTGCTTCAATAGCCCGCTTTCTTCAATAAGGCTGCCTGTGAAGCCCACCATAAACTGGTCTGACGTTGGGCGGGAAACCAGATATTGGCCGGTTTGACTGGCTATAGCGGATTGGAGGTCAGGGCGATTAAGGCCATTAAACAGTATCCAGGTGAGCTTTGATGTTTCTTCGGCCTTCAGTGATTTGATTTTTTCGACCGTGTCGGCATTGTTCAGATAATGAATCAATTCAGTAGCATCCTTGTTAATCAATTCATTCACTTTTTCCACAATGCAAGCAAATAACTTGTCAGAATTGTTGGTTGGCAAGGGGGCGGTAATGCTTTCAATGTGCTTGTATTCTCTGATTTTTTTTGGATGATTTGCAGGCTGGTACTCAATATCGGGGTGGTTGACAGACAGAGCGGCGCTAACCTTTTTTTCTGTTTCACTGTTCGCTTTCAGTACATCTTTAAAATGAACAAGGGGAGGGAATGGGGCCAATTTTGAATGGATCATATCGATACTCAGCAACCGTTTGAATTATTGTGCAATATATGACCACTCGAAAAGGGAATAGTTCCAATACCGGGAGCGCTTCAGGTTCTGCCTGATAAAGGCACTGAGTGCCAGATATGAAACCTTCTGAGTGGCGATATGACATTCCAGATCAGTCGGCTTTCATCTGGTTTGATTTGTCCACGACGATGGCATGGGTAGCTGGTATTAAAAATCATTGACAGTCGATTTGCCTGATGAAATAGAGGCGCAATCCCGTCCGGTGTAAACTCATCGCTGACAACGATAACTACATAGTTTTTTTTCTCAATATCCAGATCTTCAAGGCTGCATGTTTCAAGATTAACACCCACCTTCCAGTGAGGTGAAAGTTGCTTGCTATCAGAGGGCTTGCAGATAGATATCATTTTTTTCTTCAGTTTGCCGGACAGCCATGCGCCAAAACGGGGGGTTCTTCCTGCTTCGACAATAACGACTGATACACTCTCCTGAGTCTTTCTATCAGCGTATTTATCAGGCAATATTTCTTTTGCAATTCCCTCAACATGAATGGCTCGGGATAACCAGCTAATCATATTGTTTTTCCTGAATAACCAGGGTCTGCTAAATACATCTTCAGACATTAGATGTCGGGAAGAACGTAGTGATATTTGCCAGTGATTGATAAAATGATCAATATGTTCAGTAGTGTCGTCATACTCTGAATATATATTGGCAGTATCCACTTTAATATGCTGAACATTTTTTTCTGCGTATAGCGGATGGACTTCATTCACCTCTTCAATGCCAATACATTTATCTTTCTGCAATGGTCGAGTCGGAATGAGAGGAAAGGATTTGGAACGCCATACCCGCACAGTGCCACGGGTGGGTGACATATCTCTGGCTTCAAATTCAAAATCAAAGGGGACGTTATGAATGCTGTTCTGTCTGGAAGTAAACCCGCAGCATGGAATGGTAATCAATGAGAGCCGTTTGCAAGTCTTGACTGGCAGGCATGCCTGCTCCGTTGAAACATGAGCATGCATCATTAAAACAACCACATGATATTCTGACAGATCATATTTTTCCGATAGATTAACCTCTTCGACAGGCTTGGCGATCAGCGTCAGATTGTCAGGCAGTACTGATTTTGGTGTTTGTAATACCGGGTCAATGGACAGCACTGGCCAGTCAGTATTTAAAGCTATCCATGCCCCCAGTTTTGGTTTTGGACCCGCACCCACATCTAAAACGATCAATTTATCATCAGGGCTGTAGGGAATGTGTTTTTTCAGAGTATCCCAGATGGTTAAAATTGTACTGATTTCTTTTAATGACTCCCATTGTAATAAGTCCATGGAAATAAATCGTGCGGCCTGTGCATGTTTAATAAATCTTTGGAAAATGGACTTTGAAAGTGTTTTTGCCCAGTCATATTGAGTGTGTGTTTCGGCTGTTATCGGTTTAATTGTTGAATTGTCAGCCTGGTTATCAGGTGCAGGCAATAATGAAGGCATTATGCCCGGAGGTTGAAAGTATTGTGCAGATGCAAGCATGGTTTTTTATTTCGTTGTTGTTCCGGTGAAACAATAAATGAGTAATCAGAATAGTAGGTTAATTTCATGACATCAGCCGGAAACCCAACTATAACGTAAATATCCTGTCCGGAGGTCAAAATATGCCTGTTTCACCGTCTGCGACCTCTTCATCGTCAGCCCCTGCGGAGCACCCAAAAAAAGCAGACGTTCAACCGGCAGAAAAGCAGGTTCAGGTCTTGTCCTGGGGATACCGGCTGACCACACTGACGGCCTTGGCAGGCAACAGCATGTTATTACCTGCCTTGATGAATACGCCAATAACCACCTCCCTGGCCAGGCCATTGATGCAGTCACAATACGATGGAAAACGGCCTGAGCTGCACCTTATGTTTTCGTCACGGGGGTGGCTGCCTGCCCTGGGCCGCACCGGCATTCGTTATCTCATCGCTGACACCGCCCGTTTGGCCAGTGAACAGGCCATCAGCAGGCTGGCGAACATCAATGAAACAGATATTCCTTCAACAAAACAGCCACAGGAAAAGTTAAACCTGCTGGTGGATGCGGCCTCGTCGGCCATGATGACCTGCGCCAGTCAGCCCATGACCTCCATGCAGGTCTACCGACAGGTCCGGCAGAATACATCAGCGGTAGGGCCTCAACACTTCCTGCAAGGGTTGCTGGCACACCCTGTGCGTGGCAGTGCCAGCAATTTTCTCAGTACTTTCCTGATGTTTAGTCTGGACCGCAATGATCGCCATCTGATTGCCCGTCATCAGGCCGGAGAGATATCCCTGGCACAAATGACGGTTATCCAGACAAGTCTGGGCGGAGTTGTCGGGGTGCTGAATAATTTTCTGAAAACCCACGCAAACGCCCGGGCCCTGGGTTTGTCCCATAAAGATATTTTCCAGAAAATTATGGTCAAACAGACCCCTTCGGTATTGGCGGCCCAGGTGTTTTATGCCTGGGTGCTGGGCGGGGTTGCCAATAAACTCTGGGCATCCTCTATCTCTGCGCTGCAAGGCCTGGACAAGTCAGTTCGTGATCGCATCCTGATGGAACCATCGCGGCCAGCAACCAGTGACCACTCGGATGAATGAAGCGACATTTTGCGATCGGTCATGTTGTGTCAGGAAGGCCTATGAAAACAGAGCCACTCCCGCCGACTGATCGGGTTCAGTGTGATCAGATATCCGTTTTTGCTTAAGAGCCTGATGTCACTATCAACCCGGTTTGATGGTTCGGATAAGGCAAGACTTTATAATTTCAGTAAAGGCTGTTGCTTTGGTCTTGCGTCAAGCTATGTGCTTTACGAGCAGCTGGGGTGTCCGGAGGAATATGATGAACTATTGGGTACCCTAAGCCAGGATCCGGCATTGGGCTGGGTATGCTGGAATAAGTACTACGCTCATTTGGCTGATGGTTTGCTAATTCCTGACTGCTGCCGATAGCAATGGCAATACTTCTGACCAGTTATGAATCATGCACAATTTCCTGAGATACCCACTTTGCAGCATCCCTTCTGGTGCCATTGACCCCAGCTCAGCCCAACATGCTTCGGTGCCACTGCCATCGTCTCAAACGACTGTGGGCAAATTTGCGACTCATCAGGCTGAAGTCATGCAGGATGTGCAACCACAAGTGAGCCAATCGGGGGTAGACAGTTTTGACCATACGGGGAATGCCATCGGTGATAAAGCGCTCAGTGACAGGAATATCCAACAGGCTACTGATCAATCGCTGCCCTCTGTTAAGGGTGATCAGCTGGATAAACCTGGCCAGGCAGAACTGAAGGAAACGCAAGGCCAGTTGCTCAAACAGGCCGACGGACTGCTTAAGAAAAGTAGTGAAAAAAAGGCGGTAACGGCCTCTCTGAGTGGTTTGAAAAAGTCAGTAGCTGAATTGAAAAAGGCTCAGAACGATAGCCCGAAGGGGGCTCTTGAGGCACTTCAAAAGACAGAGTTCCCGCCCGCCCTGAAGGTCAAAATTACCCTTGGAAGTGGCGAAAAGTTGAGCCTGATCCCCCCCGGGGAAGAGTTGGAAAATCAGACCAACCTGGGCGAGCTGATGGAGAAAGCCATAGAGATTCTTGACAAGCATAACAAGGAGAAATTCGCATCATTTGATCAGGCCAGCACTGACCGGGAAATCGCTAATCTGAAACAGCAAGTTTCTGATATCGATCAACAAATCGGAGGTGAGTCCTCGGGTATTAATGACTTGGCCAGACTTGAGAACAGACAATGTCTGCTGACCATCAATGTGCGGGCCAGAGTTGAGGACGGTTCTGTCAGTGCCACGCACATTGATGGTGGTCCGATAGCTCAACAACAAACAATGGGAAGTTCTCTGGCAGGGCCAGTGCATACAGCCACAACGAACCAGCCTTCTCAAACCGAGCCTGAGGTGGGGCCGGACAATGACAGCTCTGTAAGGCCTGAAACAACAGCGCAGGGTCTGACTGATACAAGCCCGGCTGATCAGGATATTGCCATCAACTCTGCGGATGCCGGAGGTGATACAGCCCCCCCGGAAGATATCGCAGTAGCAGTGACGTTTGATAATCCTGTTATAGGAGACACTTCGCTGATCCCCGGCATCATGCAGGGTCCTTCCGGGCAAACAGACTCTGCAATAGACACCAGTCCACAGCCCGATGCTACTCAGCAAACCGGCGGTACCGGTGAGGATTACAATGAGCTTGATGGCGTTGCCGGGTTGTTTGCTGAGCCAGTGGACTCCGCCAACCAAGCAGTATTAGACAGTGGTTTAGCCACCGGTGAAGTCGATCAAAGTGATACCGAGTCGCTCAAGACAGAAGAGGAATGGACAGAGACAACATTAGCCGGGGATGGCGACAGTGGGCTTGGTGGCGTCGCGGAAAGTGATGTTGAGTCGTTGAAGACAGAAGTGGAATCGACAGAGACGACATCAGCCGGGGATATTGATAGTGGGCTTGGTGGAGTCGCTGAAAGTGATGCTGAGCCGATCAGGAGCGAAGTTGATCCTCAGCCGATTGAGACTGAAGCTGATACTCAGTCGATCGAGAATGAAGATAATACTCAGTTAATTGAGAACGAGGATGATACTCAAACGATCGAGACCAAAGCAAAATTGGCTGAGAAAACATCAGTCGAGGAGGATGATAGTGAGCTTGATGGCATCGCAAAGTTGTTTGCTGAGCCAGGGGACTCCGCCAACAATGCAGCATTAGACAGTGGTTTATCCGCCGGTAAAGTCGATCAAAGTGATGCCGAGTCGCTCAAGACAGAAGAGGAATCGACAGAGACAACATCAGCCGGGGATGGTGGCAGTGGGCTTGATGGAGTTGTCGCTGAAAGTGATGTTGATGCTGGGTCGATCAGAAACGAAGTTGATCCTCAGCCGATTGAGACTGAAGCTGATACTCAGTCGATAGAGAATGAAGATAATACTCAGTCAATTGAGAACGAGGATGATACTCAAACGATCGAGACCAAAGCAAAATCGACTGAGCAAACATCAGTTGAGGAGGATTACAGTGAGCTTGATGGCATCGAAGAGTTGTTTGCTGAGCCAGAGGTCTCCGGTGATAGTACCGCATTAGACGACAATCAGGAGGAAGATTACAGTGAGCTTGATGGCATCGAAAAGTTGTTTGCTGAGCCAAAGGTCCCCGGTGATAGTACCGCATTAAACGAAAATCCTGAGCCAGAGGTCTCCGGCGATAGTACCGTATTAAACGAAAATCCGGAGCCAGAGGTCTTTGATGATGGTATCTCACTAGACGAAAATTCGCAGCCAGAAGTCTCCGATGATAGTACCGCATTAAACGAAAATCCGGAGCCAGAAGTCTCCGGCGATGATAGTACCGCGCCAGACGAAAATCAGGGGATAGATGTCAGTGCAAGTGAAAGGTCTGGAGATAGTGCGCCAATCGACAGTGATACAACCACGGTTGGCGATGACCAGATAGATGTTGATACTGAGTCGCCCCAGACCGAAGCGGAGTTGATCGAGGAAACACTGGTCGATGAAGGTTTCACTGAGCCTGATGAAGTCACAGGTATTGATGACTCTGAACGGTCAGAAAGCGTGATGCAGCGATCAGATGAGAGTGACATCGACAGTGATACAACCACGGTTGGCGATGACCAGATAGATGTTGATACTGAGTCGCCCCAGACCGAAGCGGAGTTGACTGAGGAAACACTGGTCGATGAAGGTTTCAGTGAGCCTGATGAAGTCACTGATATTGATGACTCTGAACAGTCAGAAAGCGTGATGCAGCGATCAGATGATAGTGACGTGGCTCAGGCTATTACTCCAGATGAAGCTGAATTTACCGCTGAGAGCCCAGAACCTCAGGACTCGGTAAGCGATTCTGATTACTTCTCTGATGATGAAGGTGATCTGGGGAAAACACAGACGCTGAGTCCCGAGCCCGACTTTGCCACGGATGTAGCGAAAGAGTCAGCCCCGATGGAGAGGGCTGAGGTCGTCCGTCAATCAACGGCTAATATCGGCGAGATCGCCAGGCGTCGGAAAGAGAGCCTGCGGGCTGCTTCGGCCCCGGCAAGTACCACACCTGCTCCCTCTTCACCTGCCCCGAGGCCAGCAACGGGCATAGTAAACAAGCCTGTTGATGTGAGTGGTGTGAAGTCTGTCGTTGCTGGTCAGATAAACGCCACCAGGAATGCCAAATCAACAGACGCCATACCAAAAGAGGAGAGGGCCAGGGACAAGAAAACGCTGGGTGTTTCGAGTACCTATAACGAAGCCAGTGTTATTGAAAATGCCTTTGACAAGTTGCAAAAAAATGCAGGTAATCTGAAAGTTTCAAAAGATATTGCCAAGACGGCCAGAAAATACATTGCCACCGAGGCTCAGGATAGTGGACGTTTTCTGGCCAAACCCACTGCACAGCAGAAAAAAGCGCTCGCTTTTCTTGGTTTGGAAAACGGTGCCTCAGAGAGAGCGATTCGTCTGGCTCTGTTGAACAAGGCCAGTGAATCGGCTGAATCAGGCAACAGCAGGAAGCATGACAGTGCTATGAAAACACTGAGCAAACACCATAATGCGCTGTTTAGCAAATGATGGCCTATGAAATAACAGTTATTTATGGGGCCGCCTTCATGCCTCGTTCCCGGGCAGAGCAGGGGAACGAGGGTGGACGGAGATTATCGAATGATGTGCTCAGTCTTCTTCAGGGGCTGGCGTTGGAGCTGGAGCTTCTTCGGGTTGTGGCGCTGGGGTGGGAACCTTGCCTTTGCCCTGGATGGCGGCATCATGGAATGGGAATTCCTCGCCATTTGCCAGTCGACTGATTGTGATCCCCTTATCCACATGGGAATAATATCGGGCTTCAAACTGAACATCGGCCGCTCTCACAGGAAGCTTGCCCTTCTCCTTTCTTTTATTAATTTCTTTCTGGATAGCCTTCAGCGTTTCCAGCAGATCATTCAGCTTTGCTTCAGCTTGAGCAAGCCCCTGGTCTGCATTAAGTTCCCGGGCCTGATTTTTCATGGCACCAAGCGCGTGGACGTAACAACGGTAGATCTCTATAGGCGCTTTTTGTTCGAGACCAGCACCTACCGGAATCAGGGAGATGGCCTGATGGTTGGGTGGTGGGAAGGTGATGGTAACGGTCAGGTCTTTTGGCGCGTCGGGGGGCAGCTCAATATTTTTTAAGGCAGTAATCATCTCTTGCGAATTTGTAAACCAGCCTACACTACCAGGGCCCTTGAGACCCTTGGCGCATGCGGCAAAGATTTCAAGGGTATCCCGAGCCTTAAGGGCAATGTTCATTTCACCAAAGGCGGTATAGGCCTTTTCAGCTTGTTCCAGTTGGTTTTTACCCCGATTGAGCAGTTCCTCATCGCCCAGCGCCTGCAACGCTTCAGCCATTTTTCCGGGATCTTCAGCCTTGGGAGGTTGAGTTACGGCAGGGGCTCCATTGACGGAAATGTCAGGATTCACACTCTTTACGTTATGAGGTAAGCCCGGTGGTTGAGCCGAAGGTGGTGGTACAGGTTTGCGTTTCGGCTGAGCAAAATACGACTGGGATGGTGGTTGTAATTTGGCACCATGTCCATTAAATGCAGGTCGGTTATATGCAGGGTGGGGATCGAACCGGGTTGGCTCCGAACCAGTGCCGAAGCCCTGTGCAGGAGAGGGGGGTGTAATCTGAGCAGTCATTTCAATTACCTCCTTGTGCTGGATTAAATAGTCAGTGTCATACCTCTTTTGGACAGGAGAAGCCTGATTTAGTTCCGATCAGGCTTTCAAAGGGGGCGCTATTAAATGGTTTCAATGGGTTTGACAGGTTGTCGTGCCTCCGCACTACGTTCGTCCTGAGCCTGTCGAAGGGCGGAAACTCCGGACTCTGATAGATCGTACCAACCACCCTTCTTTCGTGCATCCTGAGCGGAGTCGAAGGACGCTCAGGGTGAACGGAGACTGTACACGTCAAACTCATTGAAACCATGCACCGGGAGACGATTGGCTAATGAAGACTACAAACGCCGAACCTTGAATTTTCTGCCCTTAATCTTTCCTGCTTCCAGTTTTTTCAGTGCAGATCGGGCATTTTCCCGTTTGACCGCCACATAGGCGGTAAAGTCAAAAATATTGATCTTGCCGACCTGGTCTGCGGGAATCCCGGCATCGCCGGTCAGCGCTCCGAGGATGTCGCCAGGGCGGACTTTGTGCTTTCGGCCACCATCAATGGCCAGGGTAACCATGGGGGCCGGGGCTGGCTGTTGGTTTCCGGTGAGTGTTTTCGGGTCACCAAAGACCAGGGGACCCTTGAGGTCATCGCTGATATTATCCAGCTTGTACTGCTCCTGCCGGGTATGCAGGCTGAGTGCCAGACCTTTTTTACCCGCCCGCCCGGTGCGGCCAACCCGGTGAACGTGTACTTCCGGGTTCCGGCTCAGATCGTAATTGATCACTGCGGCAAGGTTTTCTATATCCAATCCCCGGGCTGCGACATCGGTAGCAATCAACAGGTTGGCGCTCTGATTGGCGAATCGTACCAGCATCTGGTCACGCTCTTTCTGATCCATATCGCCATGCAGCACTACCGGTTTGTAGCCCGCTTCGTAGAGTTCAGTGCCGACCTCTTTGCAGATTTGCCGGGTGTTGCAGAAAATTACGCTGGACTCAGGCTGGTAGTGTTGCAACAGCTTGATCAGCATGGCGGGTTTGTCGGCGTTTTCGGCGTGATAGAAGCGCTGCTCAATATGTTCATGGCTATGGGTGCTCTCAACGGTAACGGTAACCGGCTGATGCTGGAAACGTTCGCTTAATGCCCGGATACCGCTTGGGTAAGTGGCCGAAAAGAGGAGAGTCTGTCGCTGTTCTGGTAAATGGTCGATGATATTTTCAATGGCATCAATAAAGCCCATATCCAGCATGCGATCGGCTTCATCAAGCACCAGCGTATTGACCCGATCGATCAATAAGGTCTTTTTCCGCAAGTGATCCTGGATTCTCCCGGGGGTTCCGACAACCACATGGGCACCATGCTCCAGTGAACCGATCTGTGGACCAATAGGCTGGCCACCACAAAGGGTAACAACCTTGATATTTTGCTGATAGCGCGCCAGACGCCGGATTTCCTGGGCAACCTGGGTTGCCAGTTCCCGGGTCGGGCAGAGAACCAGTGCCTGGCAGCCAAAATCCCGCTGTTTCAATTTGACAATCAGGCCAATGGCAAAGGCCGCCGTTTTGCCACTGCCGGTTTTGGCTTTGGCAATGACATCGTGGCCTTCCAGAATTTCTGGCAGGCTGTTCTGCTGAATGGGGGTCATTTCCCGGTATCCCAGAGTATCGAGGTTTTGCAGCAGGGCATCGGGCAGGGAGAGATTGGTAAAGCGGGTAGACGCTGTGGGGGTAAGAATAGGTGCAGTCAAATCAGGCTCTTGGCGTGTGCCATGGTACAGAATAGGTAAATGATTATAACAGAGTCTACCCTTAATGACGGTGAATCATTACCGCAGCTCATCATAAGCCTTGCTGTTTGATGGGCCTAAGCGGTGCTATTAACTGATTGACGGTTGAATTGACTATAAATTTTATCAAATGCAATGGAGCGAATCATGAAATCAGGTTCTCCGGAATTGCTTCCAGAGTCTGCACAGCAGGAAAGTACTCAGGAAGGGAAGCCGCTCTTCTGGCTCACAGGACTTCTGATTGGCGTTGTATTGCAGCTATTCACATTACTGGTTGCCCCCCCGGCCGGGATGAATGAGATGGCCTGGCACTGTGCTGGCCTTACCATGATGATGGCAGTGTTCTGGTCGGTCGAAATTCTCCCGACGGCGATTACCGCACTGCTCCCCCTGGTGTTGTCGCCAATGCTTGGTCTGGCCACCATTGATAAAGCAGCTGTTCCCTATGCACATCCAGTAATATTCCTGTTTATGGGCGGTTTTGTGCTTGGCCTTGCCATGGAGCGCTGGAACCTGCACAGCCGTATAGCCCTGAGAATCATGTTGATTACGGGCACAGGGGAGAAGCGACTGGTGCTTGGTTTTATCATTGCCACAGCCCTGATCAGTATGTGGGTTTCCAATACGGCAACCACGATTATGATGATGCCCATCGGTTTATCGGTTATCGCCATGATTCGTCACCAGGGGAAGATGAGTCATGGCTTTCCTGTCGCTTTGTTGCTGGCCATTGCTTACGGGGCTTCAATCGGTGGTTTTGGCACCCTGATCGGTTCGCCGCCTAATGCATTACTGGTGGCTTTTCTTCAGGAGCAGTACGGTATCCAGATTGGTTTTGTTCACTGGCTGCTCATTGGCCTGCCTGCATCAATCATTTTGCTGGCAATTACCGGCATCTGGCTGGGCTATTTTGGCTACCGTCTGGGCGGGGAAGAAAACCATGGAGTAAGAGAGTCCATTAAGGCGCAGCAAAAAAAGAACGGTGCAATGAGCGGTGCAGAAAAAGCAGTCACCGCGATCTTTCTTCTTACGGCTCTTGCCTGGGTTCTGCGGCCCTGGCTGGGGGCAATGATGCCAGCACTGGCGCTTTCCGATACCATGATTGCCCTGGTGGCCACCGTTCTATTGTTTATCCTGCCCGTCCGCTGGAACAAGCCTGAGTTTCTGATGAGCTGGAAGGAGATGCACCGTCTTCCCTGGGATGTGTTGTTATTGTTTGGTGGTGGCCTGAGCCTGGCATCAATGATTCGAACAACAGGGCTGGCAGAGTGGATTGCCGGATCATTAAACATCCTTGGGGATATGCCTCCTTTGATGGCCATCGCGTTGGTTGTCACTATTATTATTTTTCTGACCGAGGTCACCAGTAATACAGCAACCACTGCCGCCTTCCTTCCTCCTTTGGGAGCCCTGGCCATGTCACAGGGAATGGACCCGGCTATTCTTGCCATCCCTGCCGCTATTGCTGCCAGTTGTGCCTTTATGTTGCCTGTGGCGACACCGCCCAATGCCATAGTCTATGGCTCAGGCATGTTGCCAATTCGACACATGGTACGCAGTGGTATGGTGTTGAACCTTGCGGGTATTGTAATTATCACGTTGTTGAGCCACTGGCTGGTGAAATTTGTTATTTAGAGAAATCGGTTGAATTGAAACTGCTTTACCTGACACTCCCGGATGACAAAATCTGGATGGGTGACGGGTTTATGGAGCCATTCATCCTGCGAGGTCATTTCCAGAAACCAGGTGGTTACTGCTTCTTTTTTCATATTACTTCTGGTTCAGTTGTCTTCGATATTGGTTATTATCCCTGAAATTGATGATTGGTTTCTTCAATCGGGCAATATATTGGGCATGGCAATCACCATGTTGCCAGAAGCGGACATAAACCGGTTCCCGATTGACGGGAACCGGCGATAGAATCAATGAGACTCCTCCAGCCGCCTGGCATAGACGACGGCATTATAACCGACCGTCGCGACAACATGACCAGCCACAAAGAACAGGATAATATCAGCTTTGAGGGCCAGAACAGTGAACAGGTCTTTTTCACTTTTGCCGGTGATAATCTGAGCTAACTGAAACATGGTAACCCCCCCGGGCTATGGCCATGGCTCAGTTATACCACCAGTCACGTTTGGTAAAATTGATGTAAGACAGTATTTTTACCTATGTTGATGGGTGGCGCTTTTGTACCACCGACAGACGCATTTCCAGTTCACATTCCAGCTGACCCAGTTGCTCAAGTTGCTGTTTTTGTCCGGCATTGACATGCCAGTAGTGAGGGGTCATGGCCAGCAGGTCCATAATGGCCTGAGTGTTTTCCAGCATCATCAGGTGATGGATGGTCTGGCTTTCCAGCAGGGCAAGATCTTCCGGCAGATCCTGCAGGCGTTTATCTTCCGGATAAGGACGTACCTCATCATAAATGGCGCAGCGAAGAGCCATCAGGTGGTTCTGGCCGGGGGTCAATAGAACAATATGCCCGCCAGGTTTCAGAACTCTGGAAAACTCAGGCCAGTCACTGCGGGAGAATATGCTGATCACAGCATCAAACTGCTCGCCCATCAGTGGCAGTTCACTGACACTGGCAACCAGCCATTCTATCGCTTTGTTTCGCTTGCTGGCGGCCAGGATGGCGGGTTTGGCAATATCAAATCCACAGACTGAGCTGTCTTCAAGCTGCTCTTTGATACCCGATGTGTAATAGCCCTCACCGCAACCGGCATCAAGAATACGTTGCGGTGCTTCATTACCGAACGACTTGAGTTTATCAATCAAGGCATCAACGACAGGTTGATAGTAACCGTGATTCAGAAACCGTGTCCGTGCTTCGACCATCATCTGATCATCGCCGGGGTTTTTACTGCGTTTCTTATTGCTGGGCAGCAGGTTCAGATAGCCCTGGCGCGCCCGGTCAAACCGATGGTTATTTTGGCACACAGCGCTTTTGGGTTCTGACCTCAGCGTTTCATAACAGACCGGGCAACGAAGTAAGATGGACATCGGGATGGGCAGTATGGCTAAAAGCCAGAGATTTTAATGGTCTCTGGCAGATATGCAACGGCTGCCGATGGTTTCCTGCTGGCAGTGCAGCCTGATTATGAAATTTACTGTAAGCGCTACCCGCTGCCCGAAAAAGACAGGCCGCCAGTGCTTTAGCAGCCAGCAAGCTTAACAAGTCCCAGTCAAAGCGGAACTTATTCCGGGACAATTCCTCAGTCAGTACAATTGCCTCAACCTTTCCCAGCTACAGCCATTTCAACGGTTTTGTAAGCCCCATCATAAACACCCACAGACTGCGCTTTCAGAATATTGTCACACATGGTTTTGATAATACTCTTGTCGTCTATCATTAATTGCATCATCTGAATGGCGGCATCGGTTTGTTCAAACTCTACGGTACCATCACCGATTTCGGCAGATCTTAAAGCACCATAGGCTTCATGCCCACCCACTCTTTGAATGAACAGCTTTGGCACCGGATAAAAAGCAAGCTCACTGGGCTTGGTTATCATAAAGTCGGTGATTCGCATCAGCAGGTTGGTGGTATAAACGGCGGAGAAAACATCACTGCTATAGAATGCGTGAATCCCTTCGATTGACTGATCGGAGTCCGGATTGGCGAAAGCCTGAACACCCTCCCAGTCATTATCCAACAAATGCGCCTTGTGCAGCTCAGGGATATCGGCGACCAGCTGTTCCCAGACGTTCTTATAATCACCAACATTGATCAGCAGGCTGACCTTACGGTTGATAATCTGTGGCAGGAGGTGCCTGATAATGGATCGATAGATTTCAAACTGTGCGCCGGCACCGCCAATGGTCAGAAGTATTCTGACCGGCTTCCCATTATCCAGGCGCTCCTTCCGCTTCTGGCAATCGCCTTTCAGATCAACCAGCAGTTCATGGTCAATAAAATGCCCGGTATGAAAAATGCTGTCCGCTGGCATTGGCTTTAACACCTTGTCACCATCCATGCCTTTTAACATTCGGTAGCCAAAGTAACTGGAGGGTGTTTGTACCACATGCCGGGCACCTTCTGACAGATGCAGCGCCATGGGCCAGTTATCCGGAACCACATTAATCACATTGCTCATTCCGGCATGAATGGCAGCCTGAGCTGGCCAGGTATGAGTCCCCACGAATGGCATATCGTCAGGCAGATTGCCCAGAACAGTAGCCATTAGCTCACTGACTTTCTGATCTTTGGCGTTGAAGCTGAGTTTTTTGAAACCTTCACTGTTAAGCTTTTCCCAGTATAACGAGTTAAACAGTGAATATTTCTGGGAAAGACGGGATCCAAGCGAGTAAAGTTTGTTAAGGTGACTGATCACCTGTCCGCCTGTGGTTTCCTGATAGGCATTCAGGTCCAGCCAGTATGGGGTATAGCCAAGATGTCTGGCTGCAGAGGCGATAGCCATTGATATTCGGTAATGGCCATAACCCATTCGAATATTGCCAATGATAATTCCCTTTTTGGTATCAATGGGCTCACCGGTGTTATTCAGGTTGATATTCTGTACGCCCAGTGCCGGGCCGATGACCGGGTTGAAGGTGCTGCTCAGCGGGTAGGATATATGACGGTCGTCGCCAAATTTTTTCAGATAACTTGCTTTGGCTTTAGTGGCTTTTTTAACAACGGCAGTGGGTTGCCTGTTGCCAAAAATTGATGACGTAAGATCCATAACAGTACCTTGTGCAGGTCAGTGCAAAAAATAAAAACAGCAAAATATATGAATGGGTTTCACATTTATTATGATTTTTCTTATGCTGCCCTGTCAAAAGGTGAGTCGAATTCATATATTGATCCGAATCATGGAATTGTTTGATGGGAGGAGAATAACGCCGTGGAAACACAAGCACCAACCCGCCATGCACTGCTCACACCCGATGGCAGAGAAATTCAGGTCCGCTGCTGGTTACCGGACTGCCCGGCCAGGCATGCCGTTGTACTCAGTCACGGCATGGGAGAGCACGTTGACCGGTATGCGCCCTTTGCTCGGTTCTGCAATGAACACGCAATAGCCGTATTCGGCGCTAACCACAGAGGTCATGGAAAAAATGCCCAATTGCAGGGCCATTATGATGACCATCAGGGCTGGCAAAAGGTGATTGAAGACCTGGATAAGGTGGTCGCTTATGCTGCACAGAACACGGGTCTTAAGGTTATTCTGATGGGGCATAGCATGGGGTCATTTGTTGCCAGGCAATATGCGGCAAACTATGGAGACCAGTTAGAAGGCCTGATTCTTTGTGGTTCCAACCATCAAAATCCGGCTCTGTTCCATCTGGCCAGACTGGTTGCCAGAATTCAGATGGCTGTTCAGGGTAAACGACACCCTTCCAGGCTGTTAGGCTGGCTCAGTTTCAGTCAGTTCAATAAAACGGTTAAAAATGCTGAAACCGATTTTGACTGGTTATCCCGGGACCGGGAACAGGTGGGCAAATACATCGCCGATCCGCTCTGTGGTTTTTTATGCACCACCCAGTTCTGGCATGACTTTATGGGCGGATTAATAAGTATTAATTCTATGTCCACGGCCAGACAAATGTCGTCTGAATTGCCGGTTTATCTGGTCGCCGGGGATAAAGATCCCGTTGGACGGATGGGGAAAGGCGTACAATCACTGTATCGGTTTTTAACATCCGCCGGGCTTAAACAGGTGGATATCAGTCTGTACAAAAATGCCCGCCATGAGCTGTTTAATGAAACCAATCGTGATGAGTTTTACCAGGACATTCTCAACTGGATCACCACTCGATAATCCTCAAACTCACTCTGTATTGATGTTACCGAGTGAGTCTGTTTCGTCTCTTTTTTAATCATTTCCCCTCATAAACTGACAAAGATCAAAAAAAGTGAACCATCTTCATATTTTGTATTGACGCTTCTTTGTTTCGAGAGCAGTATGCCTCACATAAAAATATGAATAAATTTCACTTTTTATCTTTTTCGAACACAGCCAAGTTGTTGCGCTTAACACAGAAACCGGGGTGAATCATGAAACTAAAACCTTTGAGTCATATGTTGCTAATGTCGTCTATGGCCGTAGCATCCTGTGCTAACGCCAGTGTTGACGCCTTTCTACAAGACTCAACTTTAGATATGAAAGCCAAGGTTAATATTTATAACCTGTCTGGTACTCATGATTTCAATTCCAAAAATGCGCCCATTTCCGGTACTGCCAAAATCAATATGGATGAAATTGGTTCATCCCTTTGGCTGGATTGGCAGTCCGGTTATTTATTCGATGTGATTGGTGTACAACTGGGTTATCTGGGTGCGGCTCCAAACCTTCGCCAGAAGGGTTATGTTCGTGGTTCTATGTCGATGGGACCAATCACTCTACCTGTGTCTTCAGATTACGGCCGTTATTATGAAGATGATACAAAAGACAAGCTGGTTGGCAAGCTCGGCAACGCCAACGTTCAGGTTCGTCTTGGCGATCAGGACAATTACGGCAAGTTGTCTGTAGGTCGTTTCACGCCCACGATTTATAATTTGCTGCACCGTCCGGATTACACCTACGGTGCCTTGCACGAAGTTTATGAAGGGGCCTCGCTGACCGGCCAGTACCAATGGGACTGGGGCATGATTCAGCCCTGGGCAAATTACTTTACGGGTTACAGTGATATCCATTCGACCAAAACGGTTAATTTCAAAGATGACTTGAAAGACAATAAAGACTTCGGTTCATACGACGAAATTTACAACGTTGGTTTCCATACCGTTACCGATTACTACGTCAGCAGCGCCTCCTACTCAGTAGCCCCTGATTTTCAAAAGAACGGCATTATCGAAGTCTATTCCGGTATTCCAATAGGCTTCCTGACCGGCTCAGATAACTACGATAGCAGCAAGATCATCAAGTTCCTGGTTAAGTACGGAATGGAAGAAGGTGATGGCACACGGAACTCTGATCATAAGACCGATGTCACCGAATTTGGTATTGGCCTGGATACCGGCGACTTCGATATTCTGTTTGGTGTTACCCAGATCGGTGAGGACAGCTTCCGGGGTTTTGGTACTCAGAATGGCAGAAAGGCCGGTGGTGGTACCGCTGTCTGGGGTGATATGGCGGTTGTGAACAGCTTCGACCTGGCTAATCAGCGTACTTACTTTGTCGTGGGTGGTTATGACCTGGACAGCGTTGGTTTGCAGAAATGGCGTTTCCAGGGGGTTGCAGCCATGGCAACTGATACTGACCTGAGTAAGTTGTCCTTTAATCAAGAGATGCTGAGTCCTGAAAAAGACTACACCGAAATCAACCTGGAACTGCTCCATAACTATGGCGGTGAAGGTTTGAGCTATCGATTCATGGTGGGTGCGGATACTAACCTGGACCTTACTGGCTTCGGTATTTTCTTAGAATACAACACTGACATTTTGAAGTAAGTTCGGGTCATGAGAAAGCGCGTTCATCTTAATTTTGACTGGCAATACATAGCAGATATTGATCCGTCTGATATTCACTCCCTGGCGTGGGAAAGCCATGCCTCAAAGGTCGATATTCCTCATACCAACAGGGAGCTGCCTTACAACAATTTTGATGAACGCGCCTATCAGTTTCAATCAGCCTATCGCAAACAGATAGCCTTTGAGCATTTTGCCGATGCCAGTCATGCGCTGTTAAGGTTTGAAGGCGTGATGTCTTCCTGTCAGGTATTTTTCAACCGGGTATTGGTGGGTGAACATCACTGTGGCTATTTACCTTTTGAAATTGATCTATTGCCTTATGTAAAAAAGGGTCAGGATAACGAAATCATCGTTGTTGTTGATGCTTCTGAAGATCCATTAATACCGCCATTTGGCCATGTTGTGGACTATTTGACGTATGGCGGCATTTATCGGGAAGTAGAGCTGATTCTCGTCTCAGACATTTATGTGAAAAACGCCCGGATTCATACTGCACCGGATAACGATAACAACCAGAAAGTCCACCTTGCCATTGACATTGCCAATCCTGATTTACACGACAGTGAGTTAAATCTGGAGATTGCCCTGTGTGACCTGAATGATCAGGTTATCCACCAGGAACCTGTTGCTGTAACGCTGTCAAAGCATCATACCCAACGGATTGAACATCATTTTACAGTGTCCGATGTCAAGCTGTGGGAGCTGGATAACCCGGCGCTTTATAAGCTGGTGGTTCACTTGTCTGGCGATACACCGTTAGATACCAGAACATTTCGCTTCGGCTTTCGCACGGTTGCTTTCAAAAACGACGGGTTCTATCTCAATGGCAAAGCGGTCAAGCTGATTGGCCTGAATCGCCATCAGTCATACCCTTATGTGGGCTACGCTATGCCCCAAAGTGCACAGGCTCGCGATGCCGAGCTTATGAAGTTTGAACTGGGCTGTAATTGTGTGCGCTCATCTCACTATCCACCGAGCAGCCATTTTCTCAATCGCTGTGATGAAATTGGCCTGCTGGTGTTTAATGAAATTCCAGGCTGGCAGCATATTGGTGAAGAACCTTTATGGCAGCAGAGAACAATGGACAATGTTCAGGGAATGATTGAGCGGGATGTCAATCATCCTTCTGTTTTTATCTGGGGAGTTCGTATCAATGAATCCCCTGACCACCATGATCTTTATAAGGCAACCAATGTCCTTGCCCGCCAACTGGACCCATCACGCCCGACCGGTGGCGTGCGGTGTATTGGCAATAGCGAACTGTTAGAAGACGTTTATACCTACAATGATTTTTCCCACACCGGAAATAACGAGCCACTGCAAAGCCGCAGGCAGGTGGCCGGTGCTGATGTGCCTTATCTGGTGACTGAGCACTGTGGCCATATGTTTCCAACCAAGCCGTTTGACAGTCAGGACCGTTTACTGGAACAGGCATTACGACACGCCAGAGTGTTAAATAAAACCTTTGGTCACGCGGACTATTGTGGTGCTATTGGCTGGTCCCTGTTTGATTACAATACCCATGAAGATTTCGGCAGTGGTGATCGCATTTGTTATCACGGCGTGCTTGATATGTTCCGGGAGCCCAAATACGCCGCCGCCGTTTATGCCAGTCAGCAGGATGAGATGCCGGTCATGGAACTGGCTGGCAATATGAAAAACGGTGATTATGCGGCTGGCCAGGCCGGTGCATTATGGGTATTCACCAACTGTGACAGTATCAAACTGTTTAAGAATGATCGTTACATCCAGACGTTTTATCCCGATAAAAACAGCTTTCCTCATCTGCCCCATCCACCGGTGGTTATTGATGATTTTATTGGCGACCAGATTGCTGTTAATGAACCATTCAGCCCTGACGACGCTGAAACCATTCGCCAGCTTTTTTCAATCATCATGCGCAAAGGGCAAGACGGATTAAACCTCTGGCAAAAGGCGCAGATGTTCTGGATATTGAAGAAAAACCGTCAATCGATTCAGGACGGCGTTAACCTGTTTTTAAAATACGTTGGCAACTGGGGCGATGCATCAGCCAGCTATCGCATTGAAGGTTATAAACACGACCAGTGTGTGATAAAAAAAACACGCAGCAAGTCCCGAAAAGCCAGGCTTAACGTTAAAGCCGACCAGTCGCGGTTGCAACACCGGCATACCTATGATGTCACTCGCATCACCGTTCAGTGTGTGGATGAGGACAGTGTCGTACGTCCCTATGCCAATGATCCAATTCAGGTCGAAGTCAGTGCCGGACTGGAATTAATGGGGCCAGACTTTCTTTCTTTAACCGCTGGCAGAACCGCCTTCTGGGTGAGAACCAGAGGCGTCACTGGCCATGAACAGGTCAGGGTTAAATCCTCTCGTTTCGGGCAACACTGCATTGAACTCGACGTTCACGACAATTGATATACATAAATGTGAGCCTAAAACCAAAATTATGGAGTTTCCATGGAAAGTAACAGTCTCTCAAAATGGAAGATATTCTTCTTCTCCTTTGGCAACTTTGGCTGGTGTCTGGCCACGTTTTCGTATTCAATTCTGATTACTTATTTTTACTACCCACCGGCGACGGAGTCGGCCAGCCAGATTCCTGAGTTTATATCCCGGGCACCGGTGCTTTTTGGTATCACCACCGTGGGGCTTATTTATGCCTTAAACCGGGCCCTGGATGCCATTACCGATCCGATTATTGCCAATCTCAGTGACCGGTCCACAAGTCGTTTTGGCCGCAGACGTCTGTTTATGATGCTCAGCTTCCTGCCCACCGGGCTGATGTCGGCAGCGATTTTCTTTCCTCCGGTGGATACTGTGTCCAGCCTGAATATTGTCTGGCTGGTGATGTGCTGTGTCATTGTGACGGTCAGTGTGACCATGTATGTCGTGCCTTATATGTCACTGATTCCAGAGCTGGGCAAAACCGACCATGACCGGATTATGATTTCTACCTTCTGTTCCGTTTCCTGGGCACTGGCCTTTGCCTTTGGACAGCTGATCTGGGTCATCAAAGACTACATTCAATCCCTTGGTTATACGCCGGTAGAAGCCATCCAGATAGCCGTATCACTATTTTCTGTGTTGGGCATGCTGGCCATGGTCGTTCCTGTTCTGGCGATTAATGAAAAACGCGATTGCCGGGGCAGCTCAACCAATGAAGATATGCTGACCTCATTGAAAACCGCCATGGCCAACAAAAATTTTTCCCGTTTTACCGCCTGTAACGGTCTGGCATTTATGACGCGCTTCTTTCTGGAAGTGGGCGCTATTTATTACGTCACCATGTTGATGGGACTCGAGGAATCTACCGCTTCTATCATTATGCTGCTGCTGTTTCTGGCCAGTTTTGCCCTGTATCCGGCTGTGGTCGCATTATCGAAAAGATATTCCAAAAAAAGCCTGTTCCGCACCGCTCTGTTTGTTCAGGGCCTATTGTTGAGCTGTTTTTCCCTTTGTTCCCTTGTCAGCCGTCCGGATATACTTGGCTGGGCGCTGCTGGCGTTTATGCCGTTTCCTCTGGCGATTATGGGCATTATTCCCAATGTTATTGTGGCAGACCTGGCGTTATCTGATGCTGCAAAAACAGGCAATCATAAAGAAGCCATGTTTTTTGGTGCCAACATGTTTGCCTATAAAGCGGCAACCTCTTTAACCGCTCTGCTGTTTCCGTCCATCATCATCATTGGCTCCATTGCTGAAGCGGCTGACCTGTCTCCGGAGCCCACCACTCTGGGTGTTACCCTGTCCGCATTACTGGCGGGCTGTCTGGCGTTTCTGGGAACGTACCTGATGGGTAAATATGATGAAAAACAGGTGATGGCTCAGATCGAACCTGAACCTGCTGAAAACACTTTTGCTACCGCCTGAAAAAGATATTATTTGTGATTGCAGTCAATAATGATGAGCAGATTTTTCATCTGCAAACCCTGAACAGCAGCTATGTTGTACAAGTATCAGACGCTGGCCATTTATTAAATCTCTATTATGGTCAACGTCTGGAGCATCGGGACAACCTGTCGATCCTTGATCATTCGTATCAGGTCAAGCTCGGCTCCACCACGGCTTACTCCTCAGAAGATGAGCGTTACTGCCTGGAAACCCGGAAACAGGAAGTGAGCACTTCTGGCAAAGGCGATTATCGTGAATCCAGTCTGCATCTTATTTACGCAGATGACGGGAGCAGTACATCGGATTTTGTGTTTGATCGATATGAATTGAACAGCAACAAACCCTGTCTGGATGGGTTACCACAGACGCACTCACCCGCCGATGGTGATCAATCGTTAACCATCGTGCTTCGGGAGAAAATCAAACCGGTAGAACTGCATTTGCACTACACCTGTTTTGTACAGCAGGATGTGATCTGTCGCAGCATGGAAATTATTAACCTGGGTTCAACACCGGTGGTGGTTGATAAAGCCTGCAGTATGAATCTCGACCTTTCCTCCCCGGCGTTTGATGCCCTTCATTTAACCGGGAAATGGATTGCCGAAGGACAGCTACAGCGCCACGCTCTTTACAAGGGAGTGTTTTCTATTGGCAGCAACCGTGGTGTCAGCAGTGCCACCCATAATCCCTTTATGGCTCTGGCTAAGCCAGACTGCGGGGAAACGACGGGCGACTGTTATGGCTTCAGTCTGATTTACAGCGGCAATCACAAAATCACCACTGAAGTGTCGCCCTACGACCAGACCCGCATAATGCTGGGTATTTCTGATTCTGACTTTCGCTGGTCACTGGCGGAAGGGGAACGGTTCACCTGTCCTGAAGCTGTCATGACATTCAGTCATCAGGGCCTTGGCAAAATGAGTAATAATTTCCATCGGGTCATCAAGACTCATCTGATTCCCCAGCCATGGCAGAATAAAGCACGCCCGGTTCAGGCAAATAACTGGGAAGCCACCTACTTTAACTTTGATGAAGGCAAGCTGATGAAGCTGGCCAGAAAAGCAAAAGATCTTGGCGTTGAGCTGTTTGTTTTAGACGACGGCTGGTTCAGTAACCGGAATGATGAAACATCCGGCCTGGGTAATTATGTTGAGGATAAAAAGAAACTGCCCGGCGGGCTGGCAAGAATCTCCCGGAAAATTCGTCAGCAGGGGCTGCAGTTTGGCCTGTGGGTTGAACCGGAAATGGTCTCTGAAGACAGCGATCTTTTCCGTCAGCATCCCGAGTGGGCGGTTATTTCACCTAAGAGACAACCCTCTCTGGGGCGGCGTCAGCTGCTTCTGGATATGTCGAACCCAGAGGTTATTGACTACCTGTATCAGCAGCTGGCGGATGTATTTCGTCGTGCAGAAGTCAGCTATGTGAAGTGGGATCATAATCGTAATTTCAGCGATGTTTATTCAAACCATTTGCCGCCCGATCAGCAATCCGGCTTCTATCACCGCTACGTACTTGGGCTCTACCGCCTGTTATTTAAACTGAAAGAGGCGTTTGGGGAGGTTCTGTTTGAAAACTGCTCCAGCGGTGGCAATCGCTTCGATCTGGGAATGACCTTTTTTATGCCCCAGACCTGGACCAGCGATAACACAGATGCCTATGAGCGGGTTGCCATTCAGCAGGGTTTCTCTTTACTGTATCCGCAATGCTGTATGAGTGCCCATGTCAGCGGGCATCCATCTCATCAGGTGTTGAGGCATACGCCGATTGAGTCACGTTTTAATGTCTCCTGTTTTGGTTTATCCGGCTATCAACTGGATTTAACCAGGCTAACCACCTTTGAAGAAAAGGTGATTATGAAGCAAATCCGCTTCTATAAGCAGCACAGGACATTGCTGCAACAGGGGGATTTTTATCGTCTCGCCATTGATGGTGGCAATCAGCAAACCGCCTGGATTGTGGTCAATGACGATAAAACCGAAGCCGTGGCTGGTTTCTTCCAGGGACTTCAGCAAGCCAACCCCACACTGAAAACCCTTAAACTGCCAATGTTGAATACCGATGGGCTTTACCAGGTAACCAGCAGGGAACAGTTTCACAATATTCGTCAGTTTGGCGATCTGGTGAACGAAGAACTGCCTGTAAATATCAAAGACCGGGGGATTTTACACGGTATCGTTGCCAACCGGGTTTTGCACCCAAGTAATAACGAAACCTACACTCTGTATGGTGACCAGCTGCAACATCTGGGCATTCCGTTAAAGAGTCAGTTTACGGGAACTGAAATGTCTGAGCAGGTGTCGCACATTGGTGATTTTGGTACCCGGCTTTTCCATATCATGCAGCTGTAATGAGATACATGGCCATGGTATTTTAATGTCGCAAAAGCCCGTTGCCCGAAAAAGACAGGCCGCTTGTGCTTTTGCGGCCAGAAGCCAGCAGCCAGCTTCCTAAACACCCGGCGCAGTAGCCCCGGAATACCAACGTATTACCAACCCAAAATTATCGCCGATGCGCGCAAAGAGTGACCAAGATGGATTTACAACAAGTGACCAACCGGCGAAGTCCCGCACAGAGTAGAAGTCGGGCGAGAGTCACTGTCATTCTTCAGGCGGTTAAGTCGCTGATTGAAGAAAAAGGCATTGGTAATCTCAAGATGACTGACATTGCCAAACGGGCCAATACCTCATCCGGTTCTATTTATCAGTACTTTTCAGACAAAGACACCCTGGTTCTTTCTCTTGCTGAGCACTTTATCGATCAGATCCATGCCATCCTCGACAACAACCTTGCCGAACTGAAAAGCTTCAGTGACATTACGCGGGTTTTTGAGAAAAACTTTGATGATATCTACCGGTTGCATAAAAACGAACCGGCATTGAGGGAGATCTGGTTTGACGCCATTAACCCGGAGCTAAGCAAACTGGCGATCAGGGACTGTGAAATTAACACCGACAAAATTTACCACAAATTGCTTGAGCTGAGAGAGCCGGAAGACCGGGATCAACTCAAACGCTATATTTTGCTGCTGACCACTCAGTTTGCTGCTGCAATGAGACTGTGTTTTGCCAGCGATGCGGGCACTCCTGAGCAGTTCAGGGATATTTTCATTGATATCATGGTGTCCAGTGCGCCCGGGTATTTTAAGTCATGGTAAAGAATACCAGATCATTAAGGGCTTTGCGGTCGAGGAGGAGCTTCTCCGAATCAACGTACAGGGAAACTCCGGTCTGGACAATTTCCCGAACGAGGCTATATGTATCGTCGAAGCCTTTCCGGCTGAGTCGGTCGGTATGTTCCAGAAAGATTACATCACCGGCTTTGATTTCACCTGTATTGATAGCGTGGAGCAATGCCTCAAGCCCTGACCGTTTTTTATTCCTGTAACCGGAAACACCAAGATCAGAAAATGTTTGGTCGGAGAAGGTAAGCCCTTCCTGTTGAGCGTATGCACGGGCGGCGTCAGTTTGACGGCGAACTGTATCACCATCAACCTGGGAAAGCATGGAGCACCTTTGATAACTATAGAGGCGCGGCACGACCTTCGCTCGCCCTGTCTGGGCAGGTTGTGTCATAGTTGCCGTTTACCTATTAATGATTGTGGTTGGTCTGGTCAGACAGATCGCCAGAGAGGATAGCAAAAGGTTATGCTGATAACTTCTAACGTGACCATGCAGTTCGGTGACAAGCCCCTGTTTGAGGATATATCCGTCAAGTTTGGCGAAGGTAACCGTTACGGACTCATTGGTGCCAACGGTTGTGGTAAATCGACGTTCATGAAAATTCTGGGTCGAGAGCTGGAGCCAACATCCGGCACTGTCAGTAAAGACCCCCATGAACGTATGGCCAAGCTGAGTCAGGATCAGTTTGCCTATGAAAACTACACGGTGATCGATACGGTGATTATGGGTCATGCCGAGCTGTGGAAAGTAAAAGCCGAACGGGATGCTATTTACGCCAAAGCTGAAATGACCGAAGAAGAAGGTATGCGGGTTGCTGACCTAGAAGTTCAGTTTGGTGAGATGGATGGTTATTCAGCAGAAGCCCGTGCAGGCGAACTGCTGCTGGGGCTGGATATTCCCATTGAACAGCATTACGGACCGATGAGTGCCGTTGCGCCGGGCTGGAAGCTGCGTGTGCTGCTGGCTCAGGTGCTGTTTGCCGACCCTGAAATTATGCTGCTGGACGAACCCACCAACAACCTGGATATTAATGCGATCCGCTGGCTGGAAGAGATCCTGAAGCAGCGTGACTGCACCATGATCATCATCTCTCACGACCGTCACTTCCTGAACAGTGTCTGTACCCACATGGCGGACCTGGATTACGGCAAGCTGCAGTTGATGCCCGGTAATTACGATGAGTATATGACCGCAGCCACTGCGGCCCGGGAGCGCCTGCAGGCCGATAATGCCCGCAAAAAAGCCCAGATTGCCGAGTTACAGTCCTTTGTCAGCCGCTTCTCTGCCAACGCGTCCAAAGCACGACAGGCGACTTCCAGGGCCAAACAGATCGATAAGATTCAGCTGACAGAAATCAAACCTTCCAGCCGCCAGAATCCGTTTATCCGCTTTGAGCAGGAGAAGAAGCTGTTCCGTAATGCGCTGGTGGTGGAAAAGCTCAGCCAGGGCTATGAAGAAGATCTGTTCAGCAAAGTCAACCTGATGGTTGAAGTGGGTGAGCGTATCGCCATCATTGGCCAGAACGGTGTCGGTAAAACCACCCTGCTGCATACCCTGGCAGGCAAGATGGCACCGCGTACCGGTGTTATCCAGTGGTCCGAAAATGCCAATATCGGTTACTACGCCCAGAATCACAGTGCTGACTTTGATATGGATATCAACCTGTTCGACTGGATGAGCCAGTGGATGAATGAAGGCGACGATGAACAGGTGATTCGTGGCGTGCTGGGCCGGATGCTGTTCTCCCAGAGCGACCTGAAAAAATCCGTACGGGTTATTTCCGGTGGCGAGCAGGGTCGTATGCTGTTTGGCAAGCTGAGCCAGCAACGCCCCAATATTCTGCTGATGGATGAGCCAACCAACCACATGGATATGGAGTCCATCGAGTCACTGAACCTGGCGCTGGAAAACTACAAAGGCACCCTGATTTTTGTCTCCCATGACCGTCAGTTCGTCTCATCGCTGGCCACCCGGATCATCGAAATCAAGGATACCGGTATTGTCGACTTCCACGGTACTTATGATGATTACCTGCGCAGCCAGGGAATTGAGTAACTAAATAATTCCGACATTTGATGCGCACTCTCCGCTCACCCTGAGCGCCCTTCGGCTCCGCTCAGGATGCACGGACGAAGGGTACTTGCTGCGATCTATGTCAGCGCCGATATCCACCAACAATTCGTAGCGTTCTTTGTTCAACATGACAGGCCTCCAGAATGTTGATTTTGGCACACAGGGTAGCTTAAAAAAAACCAATTGCCAGCGGATGGCCGCCCCGCAGCATGACACACTTGTTTATTTATATTGTTAACTGATCTTGTTTGTCTTGGCTCAGACAATAGGGTTAAAGCTGCTGAAACAATACAGGGTGTTGCTGAAAAAAATACCTGTTTTTCTTGCTATCCCAAAACCCTCGACTATGTTTTTCAGGCAAGAAAAAACCCGGCTCGAACGGAGCTGGCACTCCTAACCGGGTTTTACTTCAAACAATGAGCTGATGCTCGTGGAGCAGTATAGCAATGATTTCGTTCGCCTACACAATTGGAGCGGTAAAATTGATTGTTGTTCGAGCCATCCATGTTCCGTCAGGTACAGGAGCAACGTTACAACTGCTTCGGCCAGCGGATCGATGACCCGCGCATGGCCGATACGTCATGGGCCAGCGAGTAAAGAAACACCCTCAATGGAGAAAACCGTGAACAGCTGGCTTAAACCGAGAAAGGCGCTTCCGACACAAACACCATTGGCTTCTCGGTTAAAGGGTGAGTAAAGCCCAGTCTTGTGGCATGCAGGTTCAGGCGTTGACTGGCCTGCCGGGCAGCTGGGTGGGCATAGAACTCACAGCCCAGAATGGGGTGTCCAAGTTCAGCCAGGTGAACTCTTAACTGATGGGAGCGACCGGTCACCGGTTTTAGCAGTACCCGGTCAAATGCCGGTCTCTGATTGTCAATCACTTGAAAGTGGGTCAGTGATGGTTTGCCCAGTTCATGGTCAACCATCTGTTTCGGGCGGTTTGGCCAGTCACAGCGCAGAGGCAGTTCTATTTTTCCTTCCGGCTGCGCAAGTTTTCCCCACACATCGGCAATATATTCCTTGGCTACGGTACGGTCCTGAAACTGACGGCTTAAGGTACGATGGCTGTCGGCATCCAGTCCGAAGACCATCAGGCCGGAGGTGGACATATCCAGCCGATGGACGACACGGGTTTGCGGGTTGATGGTCTGCAGCCGTGACAGTGCGCTGTCGTTATGATTGGGTGGCTTGCCGGGAACACTGAGCAGACCTGCCGGTTTATTCACCACAACAATGCACTCATCGCGGTAAAGCTCCGACAGTGGCTCGTTGCAGCAGGGGACAATAAAAGTATCATTCATGGGCCGATTATCGGGATAAAGTCGGAGTAAGTCATCTGGGGATAATGCGGATGGTGCTCTGAACGCTCATGCTCCTGCAGGCACTGGAAGCGGTGAAAGTTGTTCACTTTGAAGGTTGCGGATAACGGTTATCCCTGGCCTGCTGAACGGCTTTCTCCATATCCGATGAAGGCACCGGTGAGGATGCTTTTTCTTTATGCCATTTATGTTGGAACTTGCGACTCAACCCTTTGGCGTCTTTTCGGGGAACCAGCATCAAGTCGACCCGGCGGTTTAATCCTGAATCCGGACTCAGCCCAGGAATAGGCCGGTTAGCTCCCATCGCTGCCAATAACAGTATCTGATCTTCCGGTACTCCGGTAAAAACAATCACTTCCCTGACCGTTTCGGCCCGTTGTCCGGCAAGCTCCCAGTTTACCCGGTTGGGTTCTGTCGAATTTTTAAGGTCAGAACCAATCACGCCATCGGAGTGCCCGGTAATAATGATTTTGAAGGGCAGTTTTGCCAAAACCTGGGCCAGGGCGATTAGAAAATCTTCATAAAATGGCACCAGCTGCTTGCTTCCCGGTGGAAACATGGGGCCGACTTTATCCTGAACCAGTGTCATACGAATCATCCTGGGCCAGGTCTGCAGCTCAATGTCTTTTGCCTCGATGGCACGTTCTTTCGGCAGTTTGGATAATCCGAGCACAATGGCAGCGATGCCCTCGGCACTGGCAGTGTTATGACCGGCAAGCTCTATACCCGTCATGCCGGAGGGCTTTGGCCGTATCTGCACTTGTATTCCCGGTAATATCGAGCGCTCTCCCTGCATCTCCACCGGCGAGTTACTGCTAACACGGTTGAGAAGACCCGGATTGGAAAAATAGGTGGCAATGGCTTCCTTTTGCACGGGTGTAGTGGCGGCCACCAGCCAGAGCACCAGGAACAGAGCCATCATGGCCATGGCAAAATCGGCAAAAGCCACTTTCCAGCTGCCGCCATGGTGCGCATTGCCGTTGGCAGTACGCCCCCGACGGACCACAATCGGCTGATTGCTATCTGGAGCCCTGGCCATTAATGGCTAGCCCTCAGGGATTGCAGCATATCCTCCAATTCCGGGAATGTAGGGCGTAACTCTTTATAAAGCAGCCGCCGCCCTGAATCCACGGCGGTAATCGGTGCCAGCCCTGAGTGGCTGGCAAGCAACGTCATTTTGACACATTCAAACGCCAGCATTTCACTCTGCTCAGTACTTTCCAGCGCTGCGGCCAGGGGGCCAAAAATACCGTAGCACAGCAATATACCCAAAAAGGTACCCACCAGTGCTGCTGCTACCTTGACCCCGATCAGCTCTACCGGCCCATCCATCGCACCCATAGTCACCACGATGCCCATCACCGCAGCCACAATACCAAAGCCGGGGCAGGCATCAGCAATAGTGTTCAGTGCTTTTGCCGGTCGTTTCAGATCCTCTTCCAGGGTTTCTATCTCGCTTTCCATCAAACCTTCAAAGGCATGTCCGGGCATACTGCCCATACCGGTAATCCGTAAATTATCGGTGATAAAACAGAGCAGTCGTGGATGGGATATGATGCGCTGGTAGCTCTGAAACAGCTCACTGCTTTCCGGTGTTTCAATATCGTCTTCAATGGCGTTCATGCCCTTTCGATGCCGGGTTTCAATCAGGCGGAACAGCAGGGCCAGCAAATCCATAAAGAAGGCTTTGTCGAACTCTTTATTTCTGATCAGTACGTATTTCAGATGAGTGAGGGTCATTCTCTGGACAGTGGCCGGGTTGGAAATCACAAAAGCACCGATCGCGGCACCGAGGATGATAAGAATCTCAGGGGGTTGCCACAGTGCCAGCAGCTTGCCGCCGGCCATGACAAACCCGCCAAAAACACTCAGAAACAGGATGGCAAAGCCAGCGACTCTCAGTAGCATGCAAAACTCGGTACGTTGTTAATATTAAAGATAAAACCTTGCCACGGAGACACGGAGAACAGAAAAAATCTTTTCCTCTGTGCCTCCGTGTCTCCGTGGCAAAAAAGAGGAAGTTATTCCGGGACAATTCGTTGTGTAATTACTGAATCACCATATTAATGATGAAGACATCCTCTACCCCCTTAGTCAGTGATAGCCCCGTCCTGTGACGAACCGTAGTCAGAAGCTGTTTCCGCAATTCCTCGCGATTTTCCGGAATCATCACATCCTCGAATGTCCAGGATGACAGCTGGTCAAGCATGGCATTGAGAATGACCGGTCGATTCATTTCCATTTGTTCAAGGCATTTGCTTTTTCGGGTCATGATAGAAACGGATAACTGCATATAATGGAGTTCATAGGTTTCATCATTAGCCAGATTGACGATCATATCTTTAAACGACAGATATTGCGCAGGTCTCGGTGCAGCCGCAGTGGGCACTGGCGATAGTGAGTCGTCATCCTCCCGGAAAAAAAACCAATACGTTGCACCACCTGCAATAGCAAGCATGACAACCCCCGCCAGAATAACAGCGATGAAATTAACCCTGCCAAGCTGCACTGCTGGCCACTGAGCATAGGCACTGCTCTTTATGGTACGGTCATCGTCGTTAGTCTTCATATTCTCTTCGTGTTCATAAGCACTGCTAAACAATGGCTAAATATGCAGATCAATAAGTGCCACACCAGCGTACCGCGATAACGCAATGGGTGACCGATACGCTTGTGAGGTTTGGGGTGCTAAAGCCAAAAGATCTACGTCTGTGCCAGAAAAATATGACATTCCTGCCAACTCTTCGGCCAACGGATACTGCCTTCCCCGGTCTGACCCGGAATGATCAGGAGTGGTTAATGAGAGTGCTATTTTCAGTCCAGGCTCCGTTGCTGAAGAACCACCGGGCTCTTTATTGACTGAATTATTGACTGAATTACCGGGAATGTGCATCTGCTGAATGCTGTCGCTGACCAGCTGGTGCAGTGTAGAGGAACAGCTTTCAAGGGTTGGCAGAGACTGCTGGCTGGCTTGCAGATTCACGGTGACCTCGCTGTTATGGCGAGTCATCACCACCTGCACCGCACCCAGTCCGGGAAGCTCGGCAACGGCCCGGGCATAACGATCCCCGCCAAGCATCAAACAGTTTTGCACCGGGGCTGTTACCGGTTGAATTGCAGACGATTGATTTCCGGACGATTGATTTCCGGGCAATGGCTGGCGGACGCTGGCAGGTTCCAATCTTTTCAGAGGTGTATCCGATACCTCAGCTGTTGCTGGCTGTGTGGTTGTCTGACTTTCCTGATCGGCGGGCGGCTCCAGGGTCGGCTCTGGGGCTAAAGCCTCCTGATTCGACAGTGTTCGCTTTTGTGTGGCTACCATAGAAAGCTGTGCAGACTGACGCAGTGAGCCAAACTCCATGGTTTGCTGAACGTCAGGTAACACAGCCTGGCCGGAAGCCTCTTCCCCCGGATGGTCAGGCTTAACTGGCCCCATCTCTACCGGGTCTGGTCTCCGGGTCAGTTGATCAGACGGCAAGTGTTGTAAATTTAACGTCAATTCGGGGTGAGGGTGAACCGCTGGAACTTCTGCATCTGTGGTCGTTGCCCACTCAATTGCCTGTATGTCTTCCCCGAAATCCGCTGTGTTGGTGTAGATAGTCGATGGTAAATCGGAATGTAAAGACGGATTCGAAGCCCCCTCAGGATTTATCGGTCCCAGAGGTTCGATCATCTGCTGCAGAATTGCCTGAAACTCATCTTCCTCCGGCAGTCCGTTCTGCACCAACCCGTTCTGTACAGACAGCCGCCCGGTTATCGCCTCCCGGAAATACGAGGCTGGAAGGAATTGTCCTTGAATAACTTCTTGCCACGGAGACACGGAGGCACGGAGAACAGAAAAAATCTTTTCCTCCGTGCCTCCGTGTCTCCGTGGCAAAGTTCTTTCCTGGCTGGATAGCATCGGAAATGTGGAAGTTATTTCAGGAGTGTTCCGAAGTGCGTCGATCACACGGTCAGTCTCTGTGCCAACTGTCTCAATATTCATAAAAGATGGCTCTCTGTTTACGATAAACAGGCGGGCTCTTTCATCGCCCTGTTCATCCCATGATATGGACAGGGGAACCGAACTTTCTGCTTATGGCTGTTAATAACTTCGACATTTCAGTAAGCGCTGCCCGCTTCCCGCCACCCGCTGCCCGAAAAAGACAGGCTCCAGCCTTAACAAGTCTCAGTCATCTGCCCCTTGCTGTATGGCCAACTCATCCCAGGCACCTTTAACGGTATCGATCATAGACCAGGCGGTATTCAGGGAGGCAGTATCATTATCAGCGATCACGGATGTCAGACATGCAAGGCAGTGGTCATATAATTCAAGCAGCCGGGCGGTAAGTTCATTGGCCGACGGGGGTTGATCTTGCTGATTGTCGACCATGGCAAGGGCCTGGTTTCTTAATACCATCAAAATAGAGAGGGCGTGGTGAATCCGCTCTCCGCGGGCGGCACTGTCACCACTGTTGATATGGCCGTGGCAGCGGTCCAGGTCATCCAGGAATAATTGGTACAGTAGGGAGGTCTGCTGGAAAATACTCTCTTTTCGGGCCAGGTGCCCGTACTGATGCCGGGTGTATTCAGTGGCTGGAGACTTCATAATCGCCCCTTATTGTCGTTGGTGAAAGTCAGGTCAAGCAGGTCAAATAGTTTCAACATAGGCCAGGTTCCGGTTCATGCGCTGTACCGTTTGCTCCATATTTAAAAACTGCTGATTGGTGCGCTGATGAAGCAATTGTCGTCTCATATCCAGTGCATACTGGTCTGACGCCAGCCGTTGCAAATCCCGTGACAGATAACTGATCCTCGATATTAAAGGGCCACTGCCCGATAACAGCGTGTCCATTTTCTGCGCCAGTGCCAGCACCGGCTTGTCCCGGTCCGACAGAAACTGCAGGACCGGGTAGGGCATGGCATTCAGCTGGTGGCGAAACCAGGCTTCATCCAGAGACCATAAACCGTTGCGCTCAGTACTGACCCCAAGATCCAGTAAACTGGTGATCTGCTCTGAGCTGCTTAACTCGGTATCTGCAGACGTGGCGTTAACCAGTTTACGCAACTGACTGCTGATTCCCCTCAGGGAGGCGGGGGTGCCCGCATCGATCTGGAGGCCCTGGTTGTCCCTGGGGTCACTGGCTTGCAGCAGGCTATTGCAGTGATTGACAAATTCCGACATTGCGCTGACCAGTGCCTCAACATCCTGACTGACCTCAATATATAACTGCCGGTCAGGGTCCGCCTGTTTCAGGGTCAGGCTCAGCCCGTTAATGGCCGGCTGGTTAACATTGCCGGGCAGAGAAAGGGTTACGCCGTTGATACTGACCAGTGCGTCAGCCGGAGCCACCTGTTCAGACATAATATCCGCCAGGTAGGCACCGGTTCCGGTGCCACTGAGCGTCATACGAAGATCAGCCCCTTTTTCTGCCCCGGTCAGCAGCAGCTGTTGCCCCGCCTTGCCGTTAATGACCGTTGCCCGGACTTTCCCCTGAGTACTCAGCTGAATGGATCTGGCGATGGTGGCCAGGGTACTGTTGGCAACAATATTAACCGTCCAGTGCCCACCATTAAGGGCGAGATCCAGCGTACCGGCGTCTTTAAAGGCGGTATCTCTGGCAAACGGCGGGCTGGTCATAATTTGCGGTGAGGCCAGCTGATGGACCGACAGCTGATAACTGCCGGGATCAGGACGCCCCCTGACGCTGACGCCAACCCGGTCGGACTCACTGGAAACCGCAACCCAGCGGCCAAGACCGTGGCCATTGCCATTCACATGGTGACTGTTGAGGCTGGCTTCCTGAACCAGCGCCCGGGCGGAGTGCTGCAGGTTGCTGACCGCCTGATAGACCGACACCATCAGATCCTGCTCCCGGGAAAGCTGATTTTCCCGCCGTTTCAGGGCATTTTCCGAGGGTGCCATGTCGGCATTGACCACAGCATCCACCACAGTCCCCAGATCAAAACTGCCCGGCAGTGGCGCAACCGTATTCATTCAATGATTCACTGTAACAGAGCCAGGACTTCCTGCTGCATGGTGTTGGCCCGGTTCAGGCCGGACATACTGGCTTGTTTCAGCACCTGATCCCGGGTCAATTTGGACATCTCGCTGGCATAGTCGGTGTCTTTAATCCGGCTTCGGGAGCCCATCATATTCTCCCGAACGTTCTGAAGGTTGTATATGGTGTGCTGGAAGCGGTTTTGAATGGCACCCAGGGTGCCCCGGTTGGAATCCACGTCGGCTATTGCGTGATCAAGGATTTTGATGGCTTGCTGTGCACCAGCATAAGTGGTGATATCGATGGAATCTACCGGCATACTACCAGCCAGCGGTGTCTTTGTGGCAGTGGCGAGCCCAGTCCCTAAATTACCATCGCTTTGCATGGTATAGGTGGCGTTTTTATCCGAGCCGACCCACTTAATATCACCCACGACTTTCAACGCTCCTGACGTAATTGACTTTGCTGTCCCAGTCGTACCACCTGCATAATCGAGTGGCTGGGCTGTGGCATTGAAGACAAGCGTTTTCTTTCCGGATGAACTATGGTCTGCATCTGCAGCAGTTGCCTCCAGTTTCATATTCTGACCAGTGGAATCAACCAACGTTATTTTACGGTTGCCGCTCGACGCAATCGTTACATCATACGGTGAAGAATCCAGCTTTCCCTTCAGTTCTTGTAAGGCGGCTTGAAAAGTAGTAGAAGCACTCGTCGATGCGTAAGGAGTGTCATTCACGGTCAGGGTAATGGTATCGCCACTTTCCCAGTCAGTAGCTGTCAACACCACTTCTGCCCCTGTCTTTGCCTGTCCACTTAAATCGGATACCGCGCTTGTTACCTTACGGGCAATAGATTGGGCGGTATCCGTGGTTAATATGGGTATATTGCTTTCATTGCCATCAACCCCGACCGTCAGGCTCTGTGCTGCAATGGCGGTTGTCCCCGGCAGACCCATGCCAGAAAATGTAAGCGTTGCCCCCTTCATGATACCAATGTCTTTACCGCTGACACTCTTGACATTGACGGTAATAATCTCATTGGCGTAGGCACCCACCTGAATGTTCTTGTCAACAAACGAACCATCCAGCAACTTCTGTCCGGCAAAGGTGGTGGACTCAGCAATCCGGTTCAGTTCCGCCCCCAGCTGTTTCAGCTCCCCGTTCAGGGCAATCCGGTCATCGCTGCTGTTGCTGTCACTGGCGGACTGTACTGCCAGGTCCCGCATCCGCTGGAGCAGAGACGCGGTTTCCGTCATGGCCCCTTCCGCCGTCTGGGCAATAGAGATGCCGTCATTGGCATTACGCACCGCCATACTCAGGCCATTAATCTGTGAACTCATCCGGTTACTGATCTGCATCCCGGCGGCATCGTCAGCGGCACTGTTGATGCGATAACCGGTCGAGAGCCTTTGCATCGCTGTATCAAGACCGTTCTGGGCCCGCTCCAGACTGATCTGGGCTTGCATTGATGGAATATTGGTGTTGATACTGATGGCCATAACAGCCTCCTAGAGATAATCAAATAACGACAGGTTCGCTACTTCAGAAAGCCCTTTAAGAGCGGCTTCATACTGTACTTTCTGCTGATTCAGATGGCTGATGGCACTGACATAATCCAGATCACCCAGCTGACCCGCCTGTTCCTGAAAGTACAATCTGGCCTCGTGAAGGTCACTGCGAATACCGTCCAGTGCTTTCATTCGGGTTCCCAGGGCGGCATGAATGCTGCCAGCCTGATTCTGTGCCTGATCAAGCTGTACCAGGTAACTGGCAAGCAGCGTTGACAGGCTGGCGGGTGGAGCCTGAAGTGTCTGCGCTATCTGACCGAGCATAAGGATTACATTAAAACCTGATCCACCGTCGTTCACAGTAAAGCACAAAGAGTCAGCACTGTCCGTAGACGACATTGTTATATCGGAAGCGACTGTTATTTGCCGGATGTCGTTATTTTTATTAAAAGTAAACGACTCACTACCATCACTGGCGGTTGCAACAGTCACCGGCGGTGTACTGGTCCGGGAGCCGGAAAACAGGTAATAACCTTCGGCATCACGGCTGTTTAACAGCCCGATAATGGCGTTTCGCCACTGCACAACCTGCTGCCCGAGGGTGGCCAGGTCCACCGCTGCCAGCCCGGGGTTGTTGGCCTGCAGCACCAGCGCCCGGATATCCTGCAGGTAGCCGGTATAACTCTGCAGCAGGGTATCTTCCAGTTGCAGCTGGGAGGTCAGGGCAGTAATGGAATCCAGGTAATGGTTCGTCTGGCTGATCTCCCGGTGCACACTCTGCAGGTGCGTCCAGCTGCCCGGTGCCCTGGCTGGTTGGGTTATCTGTTTGCCCGTGGCCACCTGGTTCCAGCCTTCCAGCTGGTGCTGACTGATGTTCTGCAGATCCTGTAAAACCATGGCCTGCTGTTGTGCTGTACTTATCCGCATCGATCTCACCGACAAACTGCCAGCAATTCATCAATAATCATCTGACTGGTTCGTAACAGGCGTGCATTGGCCTGGTAGAACTGCTGGAATCGCAGCAGGTTAGCCGCTTCTTCATCCAGATTAATACCACTGAGCCCCTCCCTCTCGGCAACCGCAGCCTGACATAAACTCTGACTGGTTTTCTGTTGTCGTACAGCGGAAGCCGTCTGGTTGGCAACAGACGACTGAAGCAAAATATTAGCTTCCAGTACATCAGGAGAGCTCGCAGAATCACCGTTTAAACAGCCAAGCAGAGCCAGCAGATTCCGGTTGTCGCCGGGGCCTGAGCCTTGTGCGGCAAACGCCAGCTGCTCAGGGTCGTTAAGGACAATACTCAATTGTGTGGCTTCATGGCGCCAGGGCGTCAGCAGGAACTGATCATTGATAGCCGGTGTTCCTGTCAGGTGAATGGTAAGGCCATCAATGGTAAAAGGCGTCGCTGCCGTCAGGCTGCCACTGAATGATTGCCCGTCCGACAGTCTGGTTACACGACATTGATCAGAAGCCGTAAATACCAGCTGGTATTCCGATGGCACCAGCCGGGAAATATCGCCGATTGCAACGGTCAATGCCTCCGTCCCCGCAACCGTTGCCGGCAGGACCCGCTGCTGCATGGCCGATGTCGAGTTGATATCCTGAAACAGTGGCTTACCTTTATCACCGGCCAGATCAACACCCAGCTCCAGCTGGGAGTTCACTTCCGAGGCCAGCACCACCGCCATCCGCCCCAGCTGATTGATGACCGGCATCAGCCCATCCCGATGGAGCTTTTGCAGCCCTGCCAACCGGCCCAGCTGCGGTGTGACCGGAACAGCGACGCCCGGGATATTGACCATCACATCGGGGTTCATTGGGTCTGCGGCGTCCGGGTTGATACTGAGGTCAAAATACTGCGTGCCAATGATCAGGGGAATCGCCCCCTGGCTGGATGGAATCACCAGGTTAACGGCATTATTGCTGTTGCGATAAACCTCCACCGATACCTGTTCAGACAGCTGATTAATCAGATTGTCCCGCTGGTCCAGCAGGTCCGCACAGTTGCCATCGCTGATTTTATGATTGGAGCTATTGCCTTCGATGATCTGTTTATTAAGATCAGCAATGGCCGCACCCAGCCGATTGGCCTCGGTGATCACATTGCTGATCTGACTGGTCCGTTGTTGCGAGATGACCTGCAGCTGCTGACCCAGGGTATGAAAACGGTCCACCAGTTGTCCGGCACTGCCCAGCCATTGCTGGCGCAAGGGTAGAGACTCCGGGCGCGTTTCCAGCCGTTGCAGGTTACCGATAAAGTCATTGAGCACCTGGGTTAACCCGGTATCTTCCCGGCCAAGCAACTGATCCAGCTGCACCATGGGTATGGCAAAGCTGTCTGCCATTGACTGGCTGGCACTGGCGCGAAACACCTGGTCATTAAGATAGTCGTTCGATACCCGCATCAGATAAAGTACCCTGACGCCACCCAGTTGATTCTGCAAACCGCCCCAGTGGCTCTGTTGGGTAATCAACACGGGCTTTCGTCGGCTAAACCCGGGGGTTGCGGCATTGGCAATGTTATGGCCGGTATTATTTAACAAAATATCCGCAGCGTTCACCCCGCTAAGCCCGATATGGTTCACCGCCATGGCTGGTCACCGGACAGTTTTTCCGCCAGCCCCTCTGCCAGACACTGTGCCAGCAACGCTCCGGCAAGTTCATTCTGAAACAGCGATGCCGTGCCGTTGTGCTCTTTGCCGGAAAACAATCCTGAGGTTTTCTGCAGATGACGGGTCACTTCCCCCAGCAACACCCGCATAAAGTCGTTGGATGATGCTTCGCAATCACGATTGCTGCCGGTGACCGGCCTGCTGGCCCCCGCATCAAGGGGGAGGGCAGGGTGGGTGGGGTGGAATAGAGGCGTGATAACCATGGCAAATCTCCGATTGGGAATTGTCCCGAAATAATTTCGACATTTTGAACTCGATCTCCGTTCATCCTGAGCTTGTCGAAGGGTGACAGGCACAATACATGAGGCCGGAGTTCACGCCCTTCGACAGGCTCAGGACGAACGTGGTTTTGAAACTCAGAAATGTACAAATTATTCCGGGGCAATTCCTCACATAATAACCAGCTCACCCTCCATGGCCCCGGCTTCCTGAATAGCCTGGAGAATTGAGATCAGTTCATTGGGCGTCAGTCCGGCACTGTTCACCACATTAACAATATCGGACAGGCTGGTGGTGGCAGGGACAATAAACATGCCACCGGTTTTTTGTATGATGTCGACGGTGCTTTGCTCCTCGATTTGTGTGGTCCCAAGGGAAAATGGGTTGGGCTGTATCACGCTGGGACGCTCCATGACTTTCACGGTGGTGGAACCATTGCTCACGGCTACCGGGCGAATGCGGACATCGGCACCAATAACGATGGTTCCGGTACGGGAATTGATCACGACGCGGGCCGGGGTGACGCCCTGGGGAACATCCAGAGTCTCCAGCATGGACAGAAACGTCACCCGGTTATTCCGTCCCTCGGGTACCGTGACTTCAATCTGGCTGCCATCCACTCCCCGGGCAATATGACTGCCAAAGTGATCATTGATAGCCTTGACCAGTAAACGGCTTTGGCTGTAATTCTGCTCCCTGAGATTTAATCGTACGACACCAGGCGTTACTTCCGGAGGAATGATCGACTGTTCAATGGTCGCACCTCCCGGAATGCGTCCGACCGTCGTTGTATTGATACTGATCTGGGTGCCGGTAGCGCCCTGGGCAGACACTCCGCCAACAATCACTGAACCCTGGGCCAGGGCGTAGACCTGGCCATCAATACCCCGTAATGGTGACGCCAGAAGCACACCGCCACGGAGACTTTTGGCGTCACCAATCGAGGAAACCATCACATCAAGCGTGGTTCCCGGGCGGGCAAAGGTGGGCAGGTTGGCACTGATACTGACGGCAGCAACATTCTTCATCCGCGGATCACTCCCCGGGGGTAACTGAATACCAAACTGGCGCAGCATGTTGACCATGGACTGACTGGTAAAAACGGTTTGACGGGTCTGATCGCCAGTACCCTGCAAACCAACCACCAGGCCATAGCCGATCAGCTGATTCCTGCGCACACCTTCTATATCAACCAGATCCACCAAACGTAAGGCCTGGCAGGGTGGCGGAAAAACAACAGTCGCCGCCAGTAACAGCCCGGCCAGAAGGCTGTTCGACAGTAGCGCCCGAATAAAACCGGTTTTTTCAGCTCCATTTACAACTCCGGCGGCCGCCACCGCCGCAGGGCAGGCTATTACCGGGCCGTCCCCTGATCTCAAAATGGAAACCAGCTGCTGTTCAGAATACGGGTGAGCCAGCCCTGGGTGTTGGCCTGGGCCAGGTCGCCCCGGCCGGTATAACTGATTTTTGCATGGGCCAAACGCAGCGAGGAGACCTTGTTGTCCTGGGTAACGTCTTCAGGGCGCACCACACCACTGACAAAGATGACTTCATCCCCCTGATTCAGCCGGACCATTTTGCTGCCCTTAACCAACAGCGCCCCACTGGGCAGCACTTTTTGCACGACCACGGTCACCGAGCCGGTTAAATGGTTTTGCTGGGAGGTCGATCCTTTGCCGCCAAAGTTCCGTTTGCTGCTGAGTTGTGTGTCCAGTCTCGAGTATTTGTTCCCGAATACCGTGGGGGGCGCTATGGTGGCAGTGGCATTTTTGTCCAGGCTGGTATTGGCCTTTTTACTGGAGAAGGTCTTTTCCTGCAGCATCACGGTCAGAATATCGCCGGGGCGATAGGCTTTCAGATCATCAAACAGGCGCATACTGGTGGCATATGTATAAAGACTGCCCGGTGCCGGTGCCGGAGGGGGCTCCGGGGCACGGGTAAGCACGGGTTCAGTGTCTTCATCGTCGGCATTATTCAGGGGCTGGTTGTGTGGCAATACCACCTGACAGCCCGGCAACCCGATCACCAGCACAGCGATCAGCCAAATAAACATCGATGTAACTGTTTTGCCCATAGGGTGCATCCGGTTTGAATTGTTCCTAACTGCTTTTCACCAGATATTCCTGGGAATTACTGGCCACATCGATGGCCCTGGCCTGCATTTCATAAGCCCGCTGAATCATGATCAGATTGACCAGCTCTTCCACCACATCCACATTGGAGGCCTCAAGGGAAAACTGCCGGATTTCACCAAGACCATTGGTGCCGGGAACGCCTTCCACAGGGGAACCGCTGGCAGCGGTTTCCAGATAGAAGTTATCGCCGATGGACTGCAGCCCCATGGGATTGATGAAATTAACCAGAGAGATCTGCCCCAGAACCTGAGCTTCCGGGCTGCCGGGCATGGCAACGGATACCGTGCCATCCTGACCAATGGTGATGTTCCGGGCTTCCATCGGGATGGTGATCACCGGCTCTATCGGCTGGCCGGTGGCCATCACGATTTCACCTTCGGCATTGAGCTGCAACTGTCCGTTACGGGTATAAGCCATCTCTCCGGAAGGTAACTGAACCTGCACAAAGCCATCGCCGACAATAGCCAGATCCAGCGCATTACCGGTATTCTGGACATTGCCATTAGTAAATATTTTCTGGGTGGCGGTGATTCTGGCACCCGTACCCACCTGCAGGCCGCTGGGCAGTTCATCCCCACTGTTGGCCATTGCTCCGGCCTGTTTCAGGGTGGTATAAAACTGATCCGCAGCCACCACCCGTTCTTTTTTATAGCCATAGGTGCTGATATTACTGAGGTTCTGGGAAGCAGCCATCATTCTGGCATCCTGCAGGGTCAGGCCGCCCTGGTTTATCCACAGACTATTCATAGTGGCGCTCTCATTAACGACGGGACAGGTTCAGCAATTCATTGCCTCGCCCTGCCATCTGATCAAAGGCTGATAACATACGAACATGGAGATCCATGGTTTTTCCGGTTTCCACAACATTCAGGTACTCCGCCATCAGGTCAACATTGCTCTCTTCAAGCGCCCCGCTGACCATCTTGACCCGTGGATCAGGGACTGGTGCACTGCCATCCACCAGCCTGAACAGGCCATCCGGGCTCCGAATCAGGTTGGCCACGGGGGGATTGGCAAAGCGGATACGCCCCACCTCTTCAACGTCCTGACTACCGGCAGGAATGACACTGACAGAACCCTCACTGCCAATGGTCAGCTGACTGAATGCAGGGATGGTCAACGGCCCCGTCTGTCCCATGACGCGGGCACCATTGCCGGTCAACACCTCACCCGTTGCGGTCAGACTGAGCAAACCGTTTCGGGTCAGCCCTGCCTTGCCGCTGGCATCTTGCACCACTAACCATCCGGCACCGTCGATGGCGACATCCAGCTGGCGCCCTGTGGGTCTCAGAGAGCCGCTGGTAAAATTGGTGGCAGCCTGAAGGGAAAATGCGGGAGCCCGTTGTTGGACCATCGCCGTCTGTGTCTGTGCCAGTTTTTGGGCAAATACCAAGTCGCCCCGGTAACCGGGCACCGACTGACCGGATAAATTACCCGCAAACACGGACAGGCTTTGCCAGATGCGTTCGGCACTGGCGGTAGTCATCTGCATTCCGGAAAACATGGCCAGGTGCCCGTCAGGTCAGATTGATCAGCGTTTGTGACAGGAGATCTTCTGCCTGGAATGCCTTGGCGCTTACCTGGAAGTTGCGCTGGGCGAGAATGACATCCGACAACCCGCTGGCCAGATCCACATTGGACTGTTCAACAAACCCCGCCCTGATAAGGCCCGCGCCATTAAGGCCCGATGGACTAAAGAGCGGAGTACCGGATACCATAGACGACATCCAGTTATTATTCCCACTAACCACTAACCCGTTATCATTGGGAAAGGTAGCCAGTGCCACCTGACCAAGCAGGTATTGCTCACCATTGCTGTAGCTACCCTGCAGAAAACCGTTTTCGGCAAAACTGACCTGGTTCAGGCTGCCCGCCATTTGCCCGTCAACCACCTGGGGACGAAATGCCGAATCGATTGCGAACTGGGTGATGCCGGAAAAGTCCATGGCCAGGGGCTGGAGAACGGCACCTGAGGGCAGCTCCGGTGGTGTCAGTGAAAACTGCGCATCGGCGGGTGTCGTCAACAGGCCTGAGCTGTTGAATGTCAGGTTTTCTGTCTGTTTGAGGGACTGCCCATCCACCTGAAATTCAAGCAGCCACTGACTGGTCTCGGTTTTGGTGAAATAGCTACCCAGCGTATGTTGTTCGCCAAGGCTATCGAAAATATTCAATGCTCCGTACCAGCTGAATGTCCTTGGGTCTGACGGGTTAAGGGCAACCGTCGTACGATTAATCACCGGTTCACTGGCATTGAGGTTAATGATAGCTGATGCTTTAGTGGTTGCTTTGCCTGGCCGGTCAGCTTGACTGATCTGCAAGTCAACCAGTTTTGAGGTATCAACCGCACCCTGATTGTTGACACCAAAGCCCCGGAGGCGATAACCACTGGGGTTCACCAGATAATGCTCCTTATCCTGATTAAACAGGCCTGCCCGGCTGAAGAGCTGCTCACCACTATTACCAAGAACAAAAAAGCCCTTACCATCAATACCCAGATCAAAGGCATTACCCGATTGCGTCAGCTGTCCCTGGGAAAACGCCTGTTGGGTTCCCAGCAGCGTGACCCCGGACATATCCACCGATGTGGTTCCTGCCTGGGCATAGACATCACCAAGAATCGCCCGAAACGACTTATAACCATTCGTTTCCGAATTGGTCAGGTTCTGGCTGGCTATATCCAGCTGACTTCGGGCAGCATTCATGCCCGTGATACTGATTGACATAGACGCTTACCTCTCCGATTAGACAACAACCGTCAAGCTTATGGCCGGGTCACGGAATGAATGCTGGACAGTGCCACTGGCTCCATTGCCTCAAGCCTGATCTGCGGTGCCTGATCAGAGCTGTTGAAAACAATACTGTTTGCTTTACTGACCAGTTGCACAGGAACCACTTCACTATCACCATCCAGGGTGCTTTGCAGCCAGTACTGACCATGAGGCAGCGAGCCAAACAGTTGGTCCAGGCTTTTCTTTATGGAAGTACCCGGTGACTCATTATGACGCCCCTGATAATGGGCTTCTTTTACCGGGGTACCATTTTGATCGGTGAGCAAAAAATGCAACAAGTGCCCTGTACCTGGCGAAGGAAAGGCCAGGGCTAATTTATTCCCATCGCCATTGAATGAAAACTGGCGGGCATCAATAGCGACCTCCTGACCCAGCAGTGCCGTAGCGCTGGACAGTTGGGCCGTTGCAAACTGATCGCCCAACCGGCTGATACCGGCGTGAATATCTCTTAACTCTGACACGGAAGTCATGGCCGCCAGCTGATTCAGCAGATCACCGCTTTCCATCGGTTCAAGCGGGTTCTGGTGCTTAAGTTGAGTAATCAACAACGTCATAAAGTTTTTACTCAAGGCACTGGAACTGTCGGAGGAAGACGACGATGCGCTACCATTCGGAGTGGAGGCTAGTTCATGTTGAATGGATGAAATCATAGTGATACCCACATGTCATATCGATTTCGACGGCAGGGGACTGTCTCGAAATAGCCTTCCTTCTTTTAACGCAAATCCCACCAGACCAGGCACTGTTATACATACACAGCACATCTCTCACGGTTCCTCGGCTGTTCATATCCCTCCGGACTCCCTCGCAGAGCGTGGGGGGACTGTATGGGTATAAGTGCTTTATCTGCACTAGTACACGGTTTCAATGTAATTGATGGGTTCCCTCTATCAATGGCACCCAAACTCCGTTCGTCCTGAGCGGAGTCGAAGGACCCATAGGGCCTAAAGGCGTAAACTCCATGCCCTGAATAAAGACTGTACCAATCACCCTTCGACTCCGCTCAGGGTGAACGGAGATTGTGCACAGCAAGCTCATTGAAATGACGTACTAGCTATGAACACCGATCAGCTCCAGTGCCTGGCCCTGCATTTGACGGGCGCTGGTGAACACCGAGACAGCCGCATCAAAAGACCGGGCTGCCGAAATCATGGTTGCCATTTCTTCAATCGTGCTGATATTCGGGTAAAACACTTCACCGTTAGCATTAGCCAGAGGATGGCCCGGTTGATAGCGCACCTGGGGAGGTGACTTATCTTTGATAATACCCGCTACTTCAACGGTAAACGCCGGAATATTCTCTCTGGCAGCGGAGCCAGCATCTACGGTTCTGGCCTGAAGTAACGCTCGCCCCGGCCGCATCACCTCAGCAGCAGACGCTGCTGCAACCTCATTGTAAGAGAGCGCCTCGGCCACCAGTGTCATACGGGTCGCCTGGGCGACCATGGCGTAACCAGACATAGCCTGAACCAACTGCAGACTCATGGGGTACTCACTTCATCGAATTAACAATTTATGACGTCTATTCTCGGTCAGCCTTCCAGTAGTACATGGTTTCAATGGGTTTGATGTGTACAATCTCCGTTCACCCTGAGCGCCCTTCGACCCCGCTCAGGATGCACGGACGAAGGGTGCTTGGCACAATCTATCAGAGTCCGGAGTTTCCGCCTTTAGGCCCTATGGGTCCTTCGACAGGCTCAGGACGAACGGATTACGGAGGCACGTCAACCCGTCAAACTCATTGAAACCATACACTAGCGACCGCTGATCACCTTATCAAGCATGCTCAGACGCTCCCGGATTAACGATATGCTGATATTGTACCCGGCCATCGACTGTGCAAGTTTTGCCTGCTCCAGTGCCAGAGATACATCGTTACCATTTTCCGAGGCAATACCGCCTGAATTTTTAAAGGCAATGGATAACTCAACATCCGCCAGTTGATTTGGGGTGATATGCCGTTTGTCTGAGACCGACAAATCCTGAGATAAACCATAAGCCAAATGGTAAAAGTTCAGATTAGCTTCAAGTGCCCGGTATTGTGGTGTTTCAATATTAAAAATATTGCCTGACTGGATGGCAATCTGAGAGCTTCTGAGCTGTGCAACTCTTGGGTGTATACCCATGGCCGACTCAAATGAAATCAACATACAGGCTATCTATTCGTCTATATTAAGTCGTGTGTAAAGAGTAGTACGTTGTCGTAAAAAATGTATTTATTTGTCACATATTTTATTCTCGTCAGGGAGCTATCAATCAGTCGTCGTTTTGTTTTTTCCCTGTGTCTGTGCTTACTCAATATTCCCAATATTGCAAACGCCCATACAGTGTCATGTACGGATACCAGCCCGCAGTCAGATCAATCAGATAAGAGCACTGATCAAAGGGTTCAGGGGGTGGTCATCAGTCAACTCTGTGAGCATTCGCGCTTATTGGCTAAACGCTTTAACGGCCGTAATCCCCGGGTGGTTTTGTTGCATAAAGAACGCTGGCAGCAATTGCCAGACTGTCCGGAAACACCGGATATCCGCTTCTCTGCCATGGCTCAGAACGGTAAACTGCCATTATTGATCAGCTGTCCTGATCATCTCGGCACCTTCCCGGAACACCGCTGGAAACAACGGCTGGCGGTCAGAGTGGATTTTGACGTATCGGTATTGCTTGCCGACAGGGATCTTAACCGGGGCGAGGCGTTGTCGGGGCCAGGACAGCCGAGGCTGAAAACATCAAAAGTCCGTTTGAGTTCCCTGAAACCGAATGTATTTCAGGATAATCCTTCCGGATACATCGCTACCCGAAAGATTAGCGCCGACACTGTGATTACCACCGATATGGTAAAAAGGGCCACTGCTATCCGTCGGGGGCAGCATTTAACCATTGTTGTGCAATCAGAAAATATCGAATTAACTACCACCGGTGTCGCCATGGAAAGCGGCCATGTCGGCGATATTATCCTGGTTCAGAAAGAAAATGGCAGACCGTTCAAATGCCGGGTGATCAATGAAGGTGAGGTACGCCCGGTTGAAGGGGAGAGGCAGTCATAATGTCCGATGATGAGTCTCAAGACGATGGGGGCCAAAAAGAGAGTTCGCAGCCTTATCAGTTACTGCAAAATCTGGAGAGGCTGTTGAGCCTTCAGGCCCGGGAAATAACCCGAAAAAATATTGAGTCAGTGGTGCAATTATCAGGGCAATGTGCTGATATTTGCCAGCAGTTAGAACCCATCTTATTAGCATCACGTCAGGATAAAATAACAAGTGACAGTCCTCAGGTGCTTGAAACAGAGCGATTGATCCGGTCGTGCCGGGCACTGCAACAGAGTAATAGCCATCAACTGGCGAGACTGGCCGATTATTGCAATACGTTTATAGAGTTGCTCCGTGGGCCGCCCTTATCCTACGGTAAAAATGCGACTGTCAGATATCAGTCCAGTCGTAATACTTTGTGCAAATTGTAAAATAAAAAAGAATACCAAAAGATTTTAAAGCCACAACAATCAAATATTTCGTTCTTTTGCTGATAAAAGTGTATTCAGAGGTCTCTGGCGATTTCACCATTTGGCTCGAACAGGGTTTAAATTGACATAGGCCATAAGCAGAGCCGCTTCGTTGAGCAGCGCCTGGCTTTTGTAACGTCCTTCCCGGAACGTAACCGCCAAAATAACCCACGTCCTACCCCGCTGAGATTTGATCGTGGATCATAAAGCCTCTGATTACATGGAGGCTCCGATGACCACCCCAGAAACCACTAAAGAACAATGGCTGCAACGGATCGAAGCCTGGCACGACTCCGGGCTTAGCCAAAAAGCCTGGTGCCGACAAAACGGCGTCAGAACATCACAGCCTGGTTATTGGAAAAAGAAGCTGTGTGAAGGCATCTCAAGAATAAGCCGATCCGGCGGGGTTAGCTAT
>NZ_JBLYNS010000013.1:0-61162 GCF_049310205.1 Endozoicomonas sp. ALC013
GTGCGGCGTTGCAACTCCGGTCACATAGCTACGGCTATGCTCCCTGCGTTGCGCCGTGCATAGCAACTGCCCACTTAGCCAGAAATATACGATTCCATTTGGCCAACTACTTAGCCCGGAAACAAGGGAAACCATGAACGCTTCCCGTTAAATGTTTAAACTGCCGGACTGGTTTGTTGAAGATCCTGGCCTTTGCGGAACAGGCCAAAACCCACCATGGCAAGTACCACAGCAAGAACCGGACTGAGCCAGTTTAAAAGAGCCCAGGGCGCATACTCAATCACGGCAACACCCAGGGTCGAGGCAAAAAACGCACCTCCGGTAGTCCAGGGTATAAGCGCTGTGGTGAGTGTCGCCCCTTCTTCCAGAGAGCGCGAAAGCACACGGCGATCTACACCCTTTTGATCATAGGCTTCACTGAACAGCTGACCACCCAATATGATCGATATGTAAGCTTCCCCCATGGTCAGATTGCCCGTGAAGCAGGCAATAACAGTGGTCGCAACCAGAGTGGATGCCCTGGTTATTTTTATCACAATCGTTTGAATAAGCACCCGCAAAAAACGGCAACGCTCCAGAATGCCACCCAGTGCCAGGGCCATAAGAGATAATGACAGTGTCCACATCATTGAGGTGATCCCCCCTCGTCCAAGCAATGCATCCAGGCTCTCCAGGCCTGTCGCAACCGTGCCGCCGCCATAAAGACTGTTAAGCACCGTGGGCAGACTCTGATCCTGCAGGACGATAGCCAGCACCACCGCAACAGAAGATGCCACCATCATGCTGGGTTCAGCTGCAACACGGGCCATACTGAGCAGCAACATAACGATCAGCGGTAACAAAGTCAGGCCATTGATCGTGAAGGTATCCTTTAAAGCCGCCTGCATGGCGAACAACTGTTCAGCGGGCAACGGGTTCTCAGCGTAACCGAGCCCCATCAGCGAGAATATCACCAGGGCCAACAAATAGGCCGGTCCTGTAGTAAACAGCATGCTCTGAATATGGGAGTAGAGATCAACCCTTGAGGTCATGGCAGCCAAGTTAGTGGTATCGGAAACCGGTGACATCTTGTCACCAAAGCAGGCACCGGAGATAACCATTCCGGCAACCAGGGGTGCGGGTATGCCCATGGAGGTCCCGATCCCCATCAGGACAACCCCCATGGTGCCAACCGTTCCCCAGCTGGTACCGGTGGCCAGGGACATCAGGCTACAGAGAAGCAACCCGGCAGGCAGGAAAAGCGCCGGACTGACAAATTCAATGCCGTAGTAAATCAATGTTGCCAGCGTACCACTCTGAATAAACGCGGCAATCAGCACCCCGATCAGAATAAAAATATAAACCGCCGTCAGCGCTCCGCTAATCCCGGCATTCATGGCACCCCGAATGGCACGAAAGTCATAGCCAAGGGCAAAGGCACTGATGGAAGCGATCATCAGGGACAACAGAATCAAGCTGTGCAGGCTGGTTTCCAGAACAAAAAGCCCGACACTGATGACGCCAATGATTGCAGCAAGGGTGATAAAAGCATGGAGAAAACCGGGCTCTTTCCATGACGTTTCTGCCGAAGTCGATACAGCCAAACCAGAACTCCTTTGGATACTGGGCAAATAGCCAGATATAAATATCTATTTCCCAGTATGAAATACGTTATTTTTAAGAATTTGATCGTTTTATATCCCAATCAATCTATTTAGCAAGTGTAATGACAAAAATATTGCTCTGCTGGACGATAATCGGGATCCTCTTCAACAACCATCAGGCGTGATCACTTATCCACAGGCAGACACCATCCATGCCAGCCCGGTCTCCCTGCGCTGGCGGCAGAGGGAGAAGGCTCCAGTGAATTTCCCTTGGTGGCAACATCGGTTCACCCTCTTAAGCCACCACCATTGCAGTACGATACAGGGCCTGAGCTGGATTTTGCCCGGGTCGCCACCCGAATAACATCCATTGTTATTGACTTGAAGGATCTCGCGTAGTCGTGACTGATAAGACTCATAAGTAATGTAAATATTGTTTTATTAATCAAGATGATAAAATCACCGTTTAAATTTAGTGAACTTATTACTTTTGGAATTGTATATGTAATTTAAGAAAACCAACTTTAAATCGCTTTTGTTGCCACCATACTGGCCACTTCTATCGATCAAGTTGATTCTGAAATGGCTCTTGAATCCAAGGAGAAGGGAAGACCCCCCCTGATTAATAATGGAAAAATTATTTTTAGCATTGATGTTCTCCTCTTCTGTTTTTGCCCAGACACAAAGTCCCATTCACATTGGTGGCAAAGACAATATCGAAGAAGCGATTCGAATGACACGAGTCACAACAGTAGAGATCAAAGTGTCATCGATATCGAAATCGTCTGACTATGAAATCACTGTAGATGGTGAAGTGATTGATACAACTGGAGTGATCCAGGCTCATTCCACCAGGAAGATTGATGTACCTCTTATATTCAAAACATCAAATAAGCCACAGAGGTTTCAAATCTGTTCTGTTTCGATCCCCGGTGAGCGTGATCTATTCAGGACTCGTGTTTGTACCAACGCTGATCTCGTATTCATTATTTGATGAAATCATGAACATCAAATCAATTTTCGCTGCAACACTTTTCATTTCTGCTTCTGCAATGGCTCTCGATGATAATCAAATGCAGTTCTCTACTGACGTTGATCCAATGTATGGAATCGAAATTACCGATGCACAAGGTGCTCTTCGCTTCAAAGGAGAAGCTGCTTCCAATCCAACGGCATTCAAAGTTATTTCCAATACAGGAGAAACATTGACTGTCCATGTCGAATTGGAATCCCTGAATACTCCATCGGGTCAACCTGTTAATAATCTTGAAGATGATCTCTATATGGGTATTGGCTCAAAATCCAGCAAGATAGGCGACGGTGCTGATTTCAGCAATCTGAAATCAGACAAAGTGTATCTTGCTACAGCTCAGTTCGTACATATCGAACGGACAGATGTCAAAGCAGGAACGTATGACGCGATCATCACTCTGACAGTTCAGCACAAGTAAGAGAGACAAATGAAGAAACTTATTGCTATTGCCGCTATGACGCTTTCCATGCATGTATTTGCTGACTCGATTCGTACTGCTGATGGAATCTCCTGTTCTTTCGATGCTGATGATTCTCCATGGAGTGTGGAGACCTATGCTGAAATGGGAAATGATGATTACGATAATCAGTATGAAAGAGGGCACAACAATAGCGTAAGAGATAATAATAAGTTTGGTGTGAAGCTCGTGTATAAATTTGGCGGACCGGGGAGACTCCAGTGTAATGATCTTTATCAACTGGAGCTTCGAGATAAAGAAGCTCGTGTAAAACAATTGGAAGCCAAGCTCAAGATGTACGAAAAAGCTTCGAACCTGGCATGGGACTGATTTGTCAAACTAAAAAATAATTTATATTTCAACCAATTACCGCAAAACATTCCTCACAAAAAAAACCTCCTGAAATGAACTATGGCCTGGCAATATTGTCAGACCCTGTAACCAGAGTGTTATGCAAAAACAAAGCCCCAGCCCTTACTATTTCGATCATTAAGGGATCACACCGGGAGAAGGAGTATGGAATTAACCATTAATCTCGAAAGCTATCAAAATTACACACTGATTATTCTGGATGGCGATCTTAATGCCAGTACCATCCAAATTCTGGAGAATGCTGTAGAGAATGCAACCAGAATCGACACCAGCCATATTGTGCTGGATTGCACCCTGCTCAAAAGCATCAGTAGCGATGGGTTGCAATTACTCCTTCATTGTCAGGTACAACTGGCAGGACATTTCTATCTCTCGCTATATAACGTACCCAACAATGTTGCCTCACTGATGGAGTTATGCGGCATTACGTATTTTATCCAGATGAACACGCAGGAGCAGAATCAAAAAAAACAACCGGCATCAGCCTGATCCATAATAACGGCGGCACTTAAGTAGTTGGCCAAATGGAATCGTATATTTCTGGCTAAGTGGGCAGTTGCAACGCCGCAGAGTGACTGACAACTTAGTCAGAAATATATGATTTCATTTGGTTAACTACTTAACAACAGTACCGCCTGTTTCCGCTTCTCAGGCAACGTCTTCTTTGCCAACTTCAGCAGACTGGTATCGATCCTCCCCGGCACGATGGGGTAGCAGCAAATTCAGAATGACTGCAGTCAGTGCACAAAGACTGACGCCCTTCAGTGAAAATTCACCCAGTGAAATACCCATATTACCGATACCAAATACCAGCACGATAGAGACAATCACCAGGTTGCGGGGCTGTCCCAGGTCAACCCTTGCCTTAATCAGCGTGTTAAGGCCAACAACGGCAATGGAACCAAATAGCAGCATCATAATACCGCCCATTACCGGCACTGGAATGGTTGACAGGAATCCACCAATTTTACCGATAAACGCCACACCAATGGCAATGACTGCGGCCCAGGTCATAATAGCGGGGTTGTAGGCTTTGGTGAGCATCACCGCACCCGTGACTTCTGAATAGGTGGTATTGGGGGGCCCACCCAACATACCCGCAGCCGTCGTCGCCAGACCATCACCGAGCAGTGTATTTTTCAGCCCCGGTTTTTCCAGATACTTTTTCCCGGTCACTGAACTGATCGCCAGCATATCACCAATGTGCTCAATGGCGGGGGCAATGGCCACCGGAATCATATAAAGCACCGCATTCCAATTAAGTTCCGGGGTGGTGAAATTCGGAATAGCAAACCATGGGCGGTCAAACAAAGGCTGAAAGTCCACAACCCCCATGATCACCGCAGCAATATAGCCTGCACCAATGCCACAGATGATGGGAATCAGTCGCAGAATCCCACCGGCCATGGTCGCCACCAGCAGGGTCGCCAGCAGCGAGATCGCGGCCAGGAACAGAGCCTGATCAGCAGAGATTAACCCTTCAACAGGGGATGTTGCCATCCCAACGGCAACCGGTGCCAGGCCAAGGCCGATCACCATAATCACCGGCCCGACCACCACAGGTGGAAACAACCGGTACAGTATGCCGGATCCACGCAACCTGACCAGCACACTCAAGGCGGCATACAGCACACCGGCGGCCATAATGCCACCCATGGTGGCCGCCAGGCCCCAGGATTGAATACTGAACGTCATCGGCGCAATAAAGGCAAAAGAAGATGCCAGGAAGACAGGCACCTGTCGGCGTGTGATCAGCTGGAAAATCAGGGTACCGATACCTGCGGTAAAGAACGCTACATTGGCGTCCAACCCGGTCAGCAACGGCACCAGAACGAGTGCACCAAAGGCAACAAACAGCATCTGCCCCCCCATCAGCGCCTGCCGCCAGAGCGACATCTCTGAGTGCAGGCTGTCCCCCGACTGTGCTGAATGATTCATTGTTGGATATCCTTATTCGTTACTTATCGAGTACCAAAAATTTTGTCACCGGCATCACCCAGGCCCGGAATGATGTAACCGTTGTCATTAAGCCCCTGATCAACAGATGCGGTAAAAATCTTCACGTCAGGATGCGCTGAGCAGATCTTTTCAATACCTTCCGGCGCAGCCACCAGCACCAGACAGCGGATCTCTTTGCAACCTGCCTTCTTCAGCATATCTATAGTCGCCAGCATGGAACCACCGGTAGCCAGCATTGGATCCAGGATCAGGGCAATACGCTCATCGATATTACTGACCAGTTTTTCAAAGTAAGGCACCGGTTCCAGGGTTTCTTCGTCGCGGTACAGACCTACCACACTGACCTTGGCATTGGGGATCATATCCAGAACGCCATCCATCATACCAATGCCGGCACGCAGGATCGGCACAATGGTGATTTTCTTACCCTTGATCTGCTGAACGGTCACCGGACCATTCCAGCCTTCAATCACCGTATCTTCCAGCTCGAGGTCTTTGGTTGCTTCGTAGGTCAGCAGGCTGCCAACCTCACTGGCCAGGGTACGGAAGCCCTTGGTACTGATATCGTGGGATCGCATCAGTCCCAGCTTGTGTTGTACCAGCGGATGCCTGATTTCCTGTACGCTCATGCATGACCTCAACTGTCTGATTGGAGGTGGATGGGTAATGAAGTAAAAAATGAATGGCTGAGATAGAAAACGTTTCTGAGTAAGCACTCATTGAGAGAATGATCGTGCAAAAGCTTTCAACGCCTAAACCTTCTTATTCTCCCACAGGATGTCCGCACTGCCCATAGGTTTTTACAACCGCAACAATCATGTAGTTTTCTCTTGCCCATTGACGACAACAACGGTATTTTTTCCTGCTTTGCTTTTCGTGAAAACTGTTTCCAGCTCTCCACAGGAGAGTAAAAATGGTTTTTTAATCAAAAATGGACTGCCGCTCGCCAGGGTGTCCGACACCTGTACTGCATGAGTTGACTCACTGGAATAACCGGCCGCCAATCAAACGATCAGGGTTTGCACAACATGTCTGTTGATCTCGACCATATCCGGCAAGTGATGGATGAAGCCGACTGTCTCTATAACGAGCAGCAGATTGAAGATGCCATCGCCACCATGGGACGCAACATTACCCACCAGCTGGCAGATAGCAACCCGCTGGTATTCTGCGTAATGAATGGCGGCCTGGTGATTACCGGCAAACTGCTGACTCATATGCAGTTCCCCCTGGAAGCCTCCTACGTGCATGCAACCCGTTACCGGGACCAGTTGACCGGTGGCGGCCTGGAGTGGAAAGTTCGCCCAACCCAGACCATCAAAAATCGTACCGTCCTGATCATCGACGATATTCTGGATGAAGGACATACTCTCGATGCAATTATCGATTTTTGTAAGGAAGAAGGTGCTGCCAGCGTTCTGACTGCGGTTCTGGTGGATAAAAAGCATGACCGTAAAGCCCGCCCCGGCCTGAAGGCTGACTTCACCGGCCTGGAAATCGAAGATCGCTATATTTTTGGCTACGGTCTGGACTATCAGGGTTACTGGCGTAATGCCAATGGCATTTATGCCCTGAAAGGTCATTGAAATCCTGCAATTTCTTAGAAAAAAAGCCTCCGGTCCGGAGGCTTTTTGATTTGGGTTAATCCATTTCGCCAGTGTTATGCTTCAGGATTATTTTCCTGGTCATTTTGTGGTTGGGCAGTGTCTTTCTTTTTAAATCCAGAGCCACTGAACATTTTGGTTACCGTCTGGTTTTGAGCCTTGATATCCTGGTCATACAATTTGCTCATCTCCGAAGTTTTATCATCGTATTGGTTTTCGATTTTCTTTCGTGCTTTTTGTAATGCTGTCATCTCTTTCTTTTTCTCAGCTTGCAGAGTTTTTAAGTCTTTCATAACCTGTATTTGATCATCCTGATTTTTTTTCAGGGCATATTGCAGATTTTCAAGCTTTTTCTGTTCAGCTCCAAGTTCTGAGAGAAGCTCTGTTTTACCCACGTTGATTTTTTTAATGTTTTCAGCAGTTGTAATTTTGGGTGCAAACTCAGGCAGCTTGACCTCAGATTCCTCAACAAACATTAACGACATTTCGTAACCTTGTAGTTTTTGTTGTTTCTCGGCAATGACAGTTTGAATCTCACCAATGCGGGTTTGGTTTTCTTTTATTTGATTACTCAGTTTATTAGCTTCAGAAATTTTATTATCAATTTTTTTATTTATTGTCTCAGTGTATTCGACTTCAGCTTTTTTCAAGTCTGAAATGGCTTCATCTTTCATTTTCTTACTATGAAGGGCCAGAGTCTCTTTGAAGTCATCAGCTCTCTCATTAATAAGCCCCTTATGTTCTTTTTTAAAATTATTTGCCTGCTTAGCCAAAGATGACTTCAATTCATTACGTTCTTTTTCAATATTAGAAACTTGATGCACATTCCTGCTGAACAGATCGTAAGCCTCACTATCCATGAAAATATTTGCAAGTTTTCTCACAGCATTTTTACGCACTCTCTCTGAACCACTTTTCAAAGCCACCAATTGAGGCTCCCCATCCTCAGTGGCCGGCGGTAAAACAATCACTGATCCGTTACGTAAAGAGGTCAAATCCCCATCAACAATCGACAATATAGTTTTGTACTTTTCTCTGAATTGATCATTTTGCATTTTTAACTCGTTAAGATCCTCTTTCTTCTGACCGAGCGTCTTCAAATCTGTATTAAATTTCTGAATCTCTTCCGCCAATATTTGCTTTTTGTCATTACTGTGAGTAGCTTTTAAAGCTTTTTGAGCCTGAGCTGGGGAAATTTCTCCCCAATTCTGATTTTTCACCATCCTCTTGCCTTTGCCCATCACCAAATGCTTTATTCCTTTAACAGGACGGCAGTTACTGAGCCACTGACGAAAATCTTTAAAGGCAACCTTTACAGGCCTGATGCTTTTAGGAAGCTCTTCAAACTTACCCGCAGAAACCTGGATACCGACAAACTCTTCTGGATTAATCTCCTGAATAGTAACCTGCTTCCCATTCAGAAACCCTACTTCTGGGTTAACAATATCTGCTTTTATAGCAAAAGGTAGTTTTTGAATTTGATCAACCCGGTTGTTACTTATAGCGGTCATTTTTATGACTCCTTCCTTTCCATGGTTTAAGAATATTTTTTTTCGATAAAAGATTATTTTTTCCGAAGATTTCTACCTAATTGCTGTTTAAGCATATTCTGTTCAGCTTCCATTTCTCTCTTGTCAGCTTTCTCCTGTTGTTTTAATTCTTTACCTTTTTGCAAGCTATCCACTTCTTTCATCTTAGTATCAAGCTCTGCTTTTTTCTCCTTCATCTCACCGGGTATTGCTTCCAACCTGGCACTACCATTTTCAATAATCTTTTGCGCTTTCTCAATACTATTCACCGTAGCAGTGAATGCTGTCGGTATTCCCTCACGCTCTTTTGGGATCATACTGAGCAGACTCAGTTGTTTTTTCAAGTCTGACAGAAGCTTCTTATGCTCAGCAACGGACTCCTGTGTTTGTTGCTTCTCTGCTTTCAGTGCTCTGATTTCAGTCTGCAACTGGTCAACCTTATCGTCCAGCTTGATACGCTGCTGAGTCAACGTATCCTGTAATTCAGATAGCCTGGTATTTCTACCCTTGCCCTGTTCCAGAGTATGCTGTTGCTCCTTAAAATGTTTGAGAATTTCTTTACCACTATCTTTTATTGAAGATTTCAACTGCTTCTGCTCAGATCTCAGCTTTTGTATTTCTGAATCAAGCCGTTCCATTCGATCAGACAAACCTGAATTTTCAACCTGCTTAATCACCATATTGACCAGATCTTTCCGAGCATCAGGATCCGTTGATGCAATTATCACAGGATCAGCGTCCTCAATAGGAATTGGGAGAGATATTCTCTTTTTGCTATGGATCACGCCATCAGGATTTTCACAAACCTTAATGGTATCTTTGTAGAGCTGCTTGAGCTTATCCAGTTCTGTTTGCTTATCAACCTCCTGTTTCTCAGCACTCTCAAGTTGATCAATTCTGTCATTGTGTGCTTGAGCTTCAAGCTTCAACTGGTCAGAGCCGCCCTTTATTGATTCTTCTGGAATTTTTTCCCAGTTTTCATGCTTGACGGCTTTTTTGATACCATTGAATGAACTTTTTAATTTTTCACTAACGCTCGTATTGAACTGCTTCAGTTTCTTAAATACTTTTTTCCGAACGGAAACCGTATCTTTTTCAGCGGCTATCCCAACTTTTCTCTGTTCAAGGGGTATCTTTTTGGGCACGGATACACCTGATTCCTGGTCTGATAACTTAAGACCCGGTGTTGATAAAACCTTTACTGCCGTAATGGTAACCGTACCCTTAGGACCAAATGTAATGGTAACTTTATTCCCTTCTTGAAGAAGAGTTTTGATCGTGTCCAGTTGCTGTAAACTAAGCGAACCTGTATTAGATGCCCTATCCATAATGGCCCTCAAACATTCCTTTAATTACTCAATCAATTGTAGCCGTGCAAGAAAATTTGAATAACAAAGCCAATAGTGATTTCAGAAAACAGGCAACCGGACAGTGATTCCCGGTAAAATAAACTCTTTGTCAAAATCATGTCGCCTTATAGGCCGCTTTTCCGGCAATGGATTATCTGAGCCTGTCTAAATCCCACTGCAAACATTTACTTTTATTCTTTTTATGCTTAACGTAATCTCAAAATATCCTATTGAGGTTATATATCTTTGTTTTCGACTCAGTAAAATATCCATCTGCTTATAGATTTCGCCCAGACAAACCCTACCCATAAAACACTGGACAGTGAGTCAGCCATGAAGAAAGACAAACAGAAAGTCATTGGAGAGGAATTAAGTGATGAGCGCCTGAAAGCGCTGCTGACACTGCAGCCAGCCGCTGGCAGCAGTCGAGACTATCACATTCTGTTAAGAGCCTACCGCTACCTTCGTGCGGATGATTTTGCCCGTTTTATCCCATTTTATCTGGAAGCCGGCCTGAATCTGGACGCCCGGGACAGCGCAGGGAAAACTCTGGCTGAAACCATCACACAACATCACCACGGTCAACCGTATCTCAAAGCTCTTACTGACCCGGTCAGGCATTAAACATCAGAGGCTGCCCGATACAATGGGCAGCCTGATACCTGTTACCCCTGAACAGGCCTGGCGTCCTGCGAGGAACGAACTGACGTGATCATCGCAAAAATACCACCCAGAATACCTGGTAACAACCAGACCAGACCCTCTGTCTGCAAAGGCAAATACGCAAGCACTGCGTAAGCTGGCTCAATGAAAGCCAGGCCAGCGGCGTGCAGACCTTCTACAAGACTGATCAGACCCACTGGAATTAGTACAAACGCCATTACCCGCTCAGGTTTCGCCAGCCACGATTGCAACAGTGTCACCACAATCAAAGCAATCGCGACAGGATAGATAATCAGCAACGCTGGAATGGTAACCTGCAATAATGTATTCAATCCAACATTGGCAATCAGTGCGCTGGCCAGGGCGCAGAGAATCACCCAGGTGCGATAATTAAATGCCGGAAATACCCGGGAAAAATATTCACCACAGGCACTGAGCAAACCAATCGCAGTGGTCAAACAGGCCAGAATAACTGTGATAGCCAGTACCACCTTCCCCCAGGACCCAAACACCGCGTCGATGAACAGGCTGATAATCTCTGCGCCATTTTGCGGAGCACCCACCAGCTGATGACTGGTAGCACCAATGTAACCCAATACCAGATACACCAGTGACAGACCGACAGAAGCGATCAAGCCTGCAATAAAGGTATAGCGCGCAACCTGCCGTGTATCCGTAACCCCCTTATTTTGAATAGCATTGATGATAACCACGCCAAATACCAGTGCCCCCAGGGTATCCATGGTCTGGTAACCCTCACGGAAACCATTAAAGAAGCCCTGACTGATCATAGACTCGGTGGCAGCACCAGCTTCTCCCTGGGGAAAAAGCAAAGCACCAACGGCAATAATCACCAGAACACCCATCAGTAGCGGAGTGATCACTTTACCTACCGTCTCAACCAACCTGCCCGGAAACAGTGCCAGATACAGCGCAACAGCAAAAAACGTTATGGAAAACAGCGCCAGCGAAACCGCACCGGACTCAGCAATAAACGGCAGAAGACCCAGCTCATAAGAAACAACAGCGGTCCTGGGCGCGGCAAACAAAGGACCGATAGCCAGAAACAGAACAACTGCAAAGGTTAAGGCGATTTTTGCCGGGAAAATGGTAGTCAGCTTTTCCAGACCACCACCGACACGAGCACAGGCAAGCACACCCAGCAACGGCAGGCCTACTCCAGTGAGCAGAAATCCAAGCATCGCAATCATCAGCTCAGTGCCCGCCATATGCCCCAGAAATGGAGGAAAGATAATATTTCCTGCGCCCAGAAAGAGCGCAAAGGTCATCAGGCCCGTGGCCATAATATCTGTGGCTTTTAAAGTCTGCGACAAAACCTGTCCCCTGTACCCACTCTCTCTGGCAAACGACCGGTCAGCCATACCAGAACGGCAAACCCTGTAACCAGAAAGAATAGTGTTGGAAGTGAGCATGGAGAGGCGAAATAAAGGCCTCCCGAGAGGCCTCTTTATTTCATACATGAGGCTCTAGCTATATCAGTGCTTTCACCTAAAAATAACAAAAAAGCAGGATTTATTGCGTTTTAATCAATAATAAAGAAGAAATCCCTTAAGTAAGCATCAAACCTCAGCAGTAATCACTATTAACGTTATTCCCAGCGCCCAATCACAGCAGCGGACTTAATAGCTGCAGCGTATTTTCCAGCAGTTTCCGTCGAAAGGGTCTTTTTGACCAACGGTTGATATCCACCTCACCCGCCTGATTCATATAGGACTGGAGCACATGAAATATCTGCTGGCCAAAGCCATCATCATAAACAATCAACGTCACTTCATAATTCAGCCAGACACTGCGCATATCCAGGTTTACGGTACCAAACAGCGCTGTTTCACGGTCCACCAGAACACACTTGGTGTGCAGCAACCCCCCTCTGAACTGCTGAATAGTCACGCCAGCCTGCAGCAACTCCTGATAATAGGAGCGACTGGCATGATGAACCATTCTCGAGTCATTTTTCTCTGGCACCAGCAACTGGACATCCACACCACGCATTGCTGCTGACTTCAAGGCCGTCAGCAAAGACTCATCGGGCACAAAATACGGTGTACTGATCAGGAGTTCCTGACGACTTTCGTAAATAGCCGTCAGCAGAACCTGCTGCAGCATTTCCCGGTCCACATCAGGTCCGGACGGCAGAACGTGTACAAATGCACCGTCCCGGCCACGATGCTCAGCCGAAGGGTACTCATACTGCCGGTTGAACGAGGGGTGCCCCTGCCCGGTTTCCAGTGCCTTATCCCACTGCACGATGGCTCCGAGCACATGGGCAGCAACACCATCAATCCTGACCATGGCATCCACCCACTGTCCGACCTGAGCATCCTGCTTAAACAGGGATGGATCTACCAGGTTAAAACTGCCGGTCCAGGCCACCTGATCATCAACCACCAGAATCTTCCGATGGTTACGAATATCCATACGCTCCACCAGCATGCGCAGAGGGCCGGCTGACATGGATGCGGTAACACTGATCCCTTCAAGGCGAAAACGACGCGCCCATACTCCATTCAAAAAATCCCGACTGCCGACATTATCCAGCACAACCAGACAATCAACCCCTCGCCTGGAAGCGCGGATAACCGCTTCCGCCACCTCTTCAGCCCGACCGACCGGCTCCCATATATAGAACTCAATCAAGAGACTTTGCCGGGCATTTTCTATATCACGCAGCAGAGGTTCGATAATGTTTTCAAAATCTGAAAAGAGCTGCAGGTGGTTACCCGGCAGCAAAGGAATACTCATGCTTTTTTCTGCCAATGAGAAAATGCCATGATGACTGGTCACCGGACAGCGGGATGGCTCACCACCTGAGATAATCCGGGCCAGGTGCTGATACCACTGGGCATAATCCGGATAAAGTGTGCGCATGCGTTTTAAACGACCAATGCCCAGGCGGGGCGAACCCAATAACAGATACAGCACAAACCCTGCCACCGGCAACGCGAACAGCAACACCAGCCAGGCCAGAGAAACCCCCACAGGCCTTCGGGTCATAATCACTACAACCGCAAAAGCAATAATGGCACTTAAATAGGCAGCGCCAAACAGCCAGCTATACCAGGTTGTTTCCATGCACTAAAGTTCCGAAATTAAACCAGCTGAATTACCCAAATGTCCGGCTGATCTGGCTAGAAGTACTCTGTTGAGGTGTTCGCCATTGCTCCGGCTATAAACCAGCCGCCAAGACTATTGTCTTTCTAACCAGTCACCGGGAATAACGGGGTTTGCAAACTCAGCTGGCATTACCCACAAAGCTGCCCGGTAGCGGGCAGCCTCGACAGATAAAAAGGGACAATGGTTTCAAACAAGATGCCTTTCACTGGAGCAAATGTCCATAATTACCCCAAAGAAGTTTGGCCGTCATAGCCAGAGACACGCAGACAATCATGGGACGGATCAATGCCTCGCCGCGGCTAAGTACCACATATGAGCCAAGTCTGGCACCAATAACCTGGCCCACTATCATGACCAGACCAACCGCCCAGACCGCATGCCCACCAATAATGAAAAACAGCAAAGAGGCCAAATTGCTGGTGCAATTCAAAACTTTGGTATGAGCGGTGGCACTGGTGATGGAATACCCCAGCAAGCCTGCAAACGCCATGGTAAAAAACGAACCGGTACCCGGCCCAAAGAAGCCATCATAAAAACCGATCAGCAACGCCACGGTAAACGCAAACACCGGCACAGAGATCAACTGTCGTGACTGGTCACAGCTCAGTCGTGGAGAAAACAGAAAGTAAAGGACAATACCGATCAGCAGGAAGGGAATGGCCTGTTCCAAAACCCCGGCATCAATCCTCTGCACCAGCAGCGTCCCCATCATGCTGCCAATAAAGGTCATCACTATTGGCAGACGTATCTCCCGCAGGTTAACCGCACCTTTGGAAATAAAGTAAACACTGGCAGACAGCGTACCAGCGGCCCCCTGAAGCTTATTGGTTGCCAGCGCCTGAACCGGTGAAAGCCCGGCAGCCAGAAGCGCGGGCATTGATATCAGCCCCCCACCACCCGCAATGGAATCAACAAATCCAGCCACCGAGGCAACAGTAAAAAGGAAAAGCACAAGATCCAGAGTAATGGTTGCGTCCAAGGTCAATCCTTGCAGATAAAGGTTGATAATTTATGGAAGCGTAATAATAGAACGTCCAGCAAAAAATATTCAGATAAAGTTCACCCCGCAGCAAACGGAATCTACTTACTTTTCGATTACCGGGTTATTAAAAACCCGTAAAAAAATATTCGTACCAATAGCAAAAACCGCTGATTATCTCCCCAGATAATCAGCGGTTGGTAATCTCGCTTGAGCTCATAACACCTGGCCTGCTAATACGCTCTCCGTCATTGAACCTTGTGAGTTCCTCTGACCAGCATTCCTGATTGGGAATACTTTTTCATCTCAGGCTTGTGGCCGGGATGGCTGAAGGTCACTTTTGGCGACACTCTTTATTACGGGATAATTATAGAAAAAACGGCGTGGCAAAAGATTGCGAATTGGTGGATAAAACCCAAAAACAGCGCAATAATATTCCAAAGACTTAATAATTATTAAAAGAAAATATCATGAAACTCGATCGTTACGATATCCGGATACTTCAAGCGCTGCAACAGAATGCCCATATCAGCAATCAGGATCTGGCCGATCTGATTGGACTGACGCCATCCCCATGCCTGCGCAGGGTCAGGCAGCTGGAGGAGTCAGGATTAATAACCGCCAGAGTAACACTGCTCAACCCACAGAAGCTGGGACTAAGCCTTACCGTTCTGATTCATATCAGTATGGATAGACACACCCCGGAGCGATTTGAACACTTTGAAGAAACCATCAACAGTTATGACGAAGTGATTGAGTGCCTGTTGATTACCGGGCAATCGGCAGACTATATGGTCAAGGTGATGGTGCCGGACATGAATTACTATCAGGATTTTCTGCTAAACAAGATCACAAAAATTACTGGCGTCACCGGCGTACATTCCAGCTTTGTACTCCGCCAGCCGGTTCATAAGACCGCTTTACCCCTGAACCATCTCAAGCCTTAACGGCCTGATTAAAAACAGAGGCACAAAAAAACCTTCCTGATATCTCAGGAAGGTTCTGTATGGCTGGGGTGGAGGGATTCGAACCCCCGCATGTCAGGATCAAAACCTGATGCCTTACCGCTTGGCGACACCCCAATAGATTATGCAGGATGCATATTCGAACTAGTGGTAGCTAGGGGCAGATTCGAACTGCCGACCCCAGCATTATGAGTGCTGTGCTCTAACCAACTGAGCTACCTAGCCACTGAATCGGGCCGCTATTGTCGTGATTCAGAATGCTCATGTCAAGAAACATGCCATTCTTTATCTCTACAGCTGTTACAACGACTGTTACAACAACTGCCACAGCAACAGGATAAATGGCTGGGGTGGAGGGATTCGAACCCCCGCATGTCAGGATCAAAACCTGATGCCTTACCGCTTGGCGACACCCCAGCAAATTAGCGAATTGTTATCTCTTCGCTCACAAAGGCCTTTCGATGCTACTATACGAAAACTCGTTTTAGCAACCATCATAAATCTTGCAGAAAAGATTAGATGGTAGCTAGGGGCAGATTCGAACTGCCGACCCCAGCATTATGAGTGCTGTGCTCTAACCAACTGAGCTACCTAGCCGCCGAAAGATGGTGCGCACTTTAGTGATTTCACCTGAGCCTGTCAAGCAAAAAGCCTATAAGCAACGCAGATTCATAACACGACGACATGCGAATACTCGATGCACTGGCGCAACGAAAAAAGGCACGCTTTCGCGTGCCTTCTTCCGTCGTTTTTTTTCAGCCAGGTTCAAACATTAAACAGGAAGTGCATAACATCACCATCCTGAACAATATACGCTTTGCCTTCTACGCGCAGACGGCCAGCTTCTTTGGCACCCTGCTCACCATTGTATTTAATGAAATCATCATAGCCGGTGACTTCCGCACGAATAAAACCACGCTCAAAGTCAGTATGAATAACACCGGCAGCCTGCGGCGCAGTGGCACCCACCTTCACCGTCCAGGCCCTGACCTCTTTCACCCCTGCGGTAAAGTAGGTTTGCAGACCAAGCAGTTCATAACCGGCGCGGATAACACGATCCAGGCCAGGCTCTTCCATGCCAAGATCCGCAAGAAACTCTGCTCGCTCATCATCATCCAGTTCGGCGATTTCCGATTCCAGCTTGTTGCAGATTGGGACCACCACGGCCCCTTCCTGAGCAGCGATTTCCCGAACGGTGTCCAGGTATTCGTTATCCTCAAAACCATCCTCATCCACATTGGCAATATACATGGTGGGCTTGATGGTCAGCAGGTGGAATAAACGAACAAGCTTCCGCTCATCATCACTCATATCCAGAGAGCGAACCGGATTACCAGCTTCCAGATGCGGAATGATTTTTTCCAGCACCCCCTTCTGGGCTACGGAATCCTTATCACCACCTTTGGCAGAACGGGCAACACGCTGCAGCTGTTTTTCGCAGCTTTCCAGATCCGCCAGCACCAGTTCCATATTGATGATTTCAATATCTGCACGGGGATCAATCTTGTTGGCCACGTGAATAACATTGTCATTAGCAAAGCAGCGAACCACATGGGCAATTGCATCCGTCTCACGGATATTCGCCAGAAACTTGTTACCAAGGCCTTCCCCTTTGGAAGCACCTTCAACAAGACCCGCGATGTCCACGAACTCCATGGTGGTCGGCAACACTCGCTGAGGTTTAACGATTGCCGCCAGCTTATCCAGACGGGGGTCTGGCATGGCGACAACACCGGCATTGGGCTCAATGGTGCAGAACGGGAAGTTTTCTGCATCAATACCCGCCTTGGTTAAGGCATTAAATAGCGTTGATTTACCAACGTTTGGCAATCCAACGATGCCACATTTGAAACCCATAGCGCTTCTGCTCGCTCCTGAAGATAGTTAATGGGGGCGAATTATAAAGACTGGGGGAAAAAATTTCAGAAATTTTATGTCGGCAGATAAAAAAACGCCCAGAGAAATACTCTCCAGGCGCTCAATCCAATCACATCAAACAGGCATCAGCCAAACTTTGGCAGAACCCCCATCAAATCGAGCCCCGCCAGCACCATAGCCACAATGCCAAAGAGGAAAATCAGTGCCATTCTCACGGTCCCGCCCGGCACCTGATAGCCACCCTCACCCCGTTGACGGCCAACCCAGGCCATCACTACCGGAGAGAGAATACAGAAAACAACCAGCACCAGCCCGGCGAAGCCAATGGCAGTAATAAAACCATTGGGCAGGAATACCCCCAACAGGGTTGGCGGTATAAACGTGATGGCAGCTGTTTTTAAGCGACCCACAAAGCTGCTGTCGAAACCGAACAGATCTGCGATGTAATCAAACAGACACAGGGCAACGCCCAGGAATGAGCTGGCCACCGCCATATTGGCAAACCACTGCAACACATTGGATACATTTACATTAAGACCAGACCCGGAAAGTGCACCCAGCATATCGCCAATATTGCCTCCGGCAGCAATAATGGCCGGGAACGCCTCACGGGGCAGATTGCCAAAGAAACTGAACTGCCACAGAGCATAAAACGCCAGGGCCAGCAACGAGCCGGTCAAAAGGGCAAACCTTACCTGTTTGCCATCCTTATTGAGATAGCGGGTGATGCTGGGTACAGCGGTCTGCATACCGAAACTGACAGTCAGAAAGCCCAACGCTCCGAAAGAGAACGGAGACACCTCGGCAAACGACAGGCCCGGCATCAGATTATCAGAGGACGCATTACCCAGTAAGCCACTGATACTCCACAGAAAGGTGATCACCATTCCACCAATCAGCACCGTACTGACCCGGTCAACGGCACGGGTTCCGATCATTACGATAGCAGAAAGCACCAGGGCAAAAACAAAGCTGGCCATAGGTGGAGAAAGAGAAACACCATCCACGGCTTCCAGGGAATAAGTAATAATGGAACTGCCGCCCGAGATGTAAGCGTAAGTCAGGATGTAACAGAGAAAGGCAACAGAAGCACCGTTAACAATACGACCAAAAGAACCAATGGTGCCCTCGGCAATAGAGTCAAAACTCGCCCCCAAAGGAAAGCGCAGATTAGCTTCCAGCAGGTAGAGTGATGCGCTGTACATGCAATACCAGGTAAAGACCATCAGCAGCATTGAGTAACCAAACCAGAGACCGCTGGTGGCTACTGGCAGTGAAAACATCCCGGCACCAATCGCGGTTCCGGCTACGATCACCGTTCCCCCAAGAACCGAACCCTGCTTTCCGGCAGCGCCCGCAGAACTTTCCGTTATAACTGCTTCAGACATTCTTATTCCTACTGCTATGGGTCTATTTGCTTATCCAGCTCAGGGCTGTTTCCGGCTCAGGGCTGTTTCCGGCTCAGGGCTGTTTCTGGCTCAAGGCTGTTTTCTAATAAGACACTAACTATTTAAATCTGTTCAATCATGGCTATTTCAGTAGCAGACAGCGTTTTCAGATAATTTGAACCGCGGGTTACTTTGGCGATACTCACCCCGATCCGCGCAGCTATCTCCCGTTGAGACTCTTTTCCCGAAATCAGGGCCCGCATAATGGCCAGCCTTGAGCCAATCGCTTCCCGTTCTTCTCGAGTCAGTAACACCGCCATAATTTCATGGAGCGCTTCCACATCCTGCTGGCTCTTCAGCAGTTTGATTACCTGAAACCAGGACTCAGTCTTCATGCCTTGTTCAATTTATCTCAGCCGCCCGTACTGCCGTAACAGTACAAAAGTACACTCGTTGCCGATATTACGGAAAACACTAAAAATCACAATCAAAATAATCAGAAATTCAGGTCCCGGCCAAACAAATTTATGGTCGTTCGCAAAAAATAGAATTATTCGCACAAAAAAATGTCCAAGCACTCAACATTAAAACGAATTACCCAAAAGCGCTTGCGACCACCCCATGGAGACAAGCCGTTTCAACTTTAACAAGGTGTATTACCTGAATAACCAAGGCGACAATCCTGTGAAACAATTGATCAAAACCGTTATTTGTAAACTGATACTTGCCCTGTCAGCTTTGCCACTCACAGCCATTGCAGCAGAAAGCACTCAACCAATGGCAACCGGCGACCCTGCCGATTCATATCTCACAACCACCGGCTACACCCTTGAAAAGCATTCCAACGCCACCCCAGTCATTACCGCTCACTTTGACCACTGCAAGGGCAACCCCCTTGCCAGGCAAAAAAGAATGGCAAAAGGTATTCTCATTGGCAACGATCGAGTGCTTGCCCCGGCGGATTACTTTATCGACCCATGCTCTCCTCCCATTGTTTTACCTGAAAGCCCTCCTCAACTTTCAAACAACTTTTATTGCCACGACCAGCGAATCAAAAAAATCTCCCACCTTTCTCTTATTACACCGAGCCGCACAGAAAACGAAACCGATGAAACCTGGCAACCGGCCAGAGCGGCCACACCCAAAATCACCAGAGTGTTAAATGAATTACATTTTGACGGAACTTCAACGGTCGACGCCCTTCTATGCCACAGGGTCGAAAATGGCACTATCAACGTGGCACCAGCGGTAGCTGTTCTTTCTCTCAATAAACGAGGCGTTAGTGCAATACCAACAGAAATAGCAACGGCTCAGCTATACGATAGAAGTGACAACAACGGGAGCGAGCTTCCTGTAACCTACAGCTCTTTACTCCTTAGAAACCATATGCACTTTCTAAACAATGAAACAACTGCCAGACCAGAATCACAAGAGATCAATCAGCTTATAGAAGCCGCCAGGCAATTACAGCTTGCCGAAGAAAGCAAAGGCAACACCCGTTTTGATGCTCAACCAGCTGCACTGATAACTTCCACCGATGACAGGCATTATCTGACTGCGCTGGTTAATGACTGGGAAATAATCGAGGAATTTCCCTCCCTATACGATCTCCCCGATTATGCCCAAAGACACCCCTATATCAGCAAACTCTGGAAAGGCTCCAGCCCATTGACAGGAACTATTAGCCATACTTTAGGCATGCAAAGCATTCCCAGCCTGACGGGTGCCGCGGGAGGCATTCTGGCCACCGTAGAAATCGCAAGCACGGCCATGCTTTTTTATATTATTGCCAGCTACCTCTCAACATCCCCTCACATCTATACCGTTATGAAAGCCGGGCTGGGCATCATTCTGGCCTCTGGATTTTATCGCTGGGCAACCTCGGAATATTAATTAACAAGATGCAGGACAACAAAAACAACTACATTTGATGAACTGCACCCTTAATCTTGTGGATCATTAGATGCCAGACAGAAGTATTACCGTGGGAATCATTTGTGGCGGTCCTTCCCCTGAAGCCATTGTTTCAAGACTCTCTGCGGGTCGCATCAGCCCGCCCCTGGAGAAAAACTATCGGAAAGTAGTCACTCTTGAGCTGGACAAGATGCTGCCTGCCAACCTGACCCTCCACCAGGTCGATGTGGTTTTTCCCGTCGCCCACGGCCCCATGGGGGAGGATGGCTGCCTGCAGGGGCTTCTTGAGATTATGAGCATCCCTTATGTTGGCTCAACGGTCCTTGGAAGCGCCTGCGCCCTGGACAAAGTCGCTACCAAGCGTATTTTACAGGCTGCGGGCATCCCCATGGCGAAAGACTGTATCGTTTCCCGTGGAGACCCGCTAAACCGCTCCGTCAGCCAATGCATGGAAGCCCTCGGGGAGAAGGTGATTATCAAGCCCTTCGCCCAGGGCTCTGGTATCGGCATTCAGTTTGCCCGGGGCGAGCAAGAGCTGGAAGAACGACTTGGAAGCGGCTTTGAGAAAGATGAACAACTATTGGTGGAGACATTTATTCATGGCAGAGAAGTCACCGCCGGGGTACTTGAGCTGGATAGCCCACAAGTGCTGCCAACCACAGAAATCATCACGCCTGATAATGCCTGGTATGACTATACCCATCGCTACACACCGGGCCTGAGTGAACATATTATTCCCGCCCGTATTACGGATTATCAGCGAAAAAGAGTTCAGGAGATCGCTCTGCAAGCACACCAACTGCTTCGCTGCCGGGATATCAGCCGCTCCGATTTTATGGTTCCCGAAAACGGAGAGCCGATCTTTGCTGAAATCAATAATCTTCCCGGAATGACGCCCACCAGCCTGTTTCCCGATGGAGCAAGGCATGCCGGAATAGAGTTTGAGGAACTGATCTGCCGATTGATCGACAACGCCATGCTGAGAAAGGGGAAACTGTTTAATGGCAATGATTACTGGCCAATTCCCGAATTGAATGTGTCAAGTCAGTAAGCAGGCAATAGTGGAAACTCTCAGGCAGAGAACGTATGCAACTCCTGCACCGCTTTGGATCGTTTGCCATTCAAGGCTTCAGGTGTGACCCGGATCGATTCATCAATAACCGCATCAATCTTTTGCCGCTCTGCAACCGATGGTTTGGTCAACACATAGTTCACCACATCTTTGCTGTTGCCGGGATGGCTGATGCCAAGCCGAAGCCGTAAAAACTCACGACTGTTACCAAGGGAAGAGATAATATCTCTGAGACCGTTATGACCACCATGGCCGCCACCCTGCTTCAAGCGGCCAACGCCAGCGGGCAGGTCAAGCTCATCGTGAACCACAAGGATAGATTCAGGAGGGATTTTAAAGAAAGTCGCCATGGCAGCAACAGCCTGACCACTTCGATTCATAAAGGTTCCAGGATTGAGCAGGCGAACTTCCTGTCCGCCTATCAGCACCCTGGCAGTCATGCCAAAAAACTTCTTTTCTGGCTGCAAGATAGCACCGTAGCTTCTTGCTAACTGCTCAACGTACCAGAAGCCGGCATTATGGCGGGTATCTTCGTACTGTGACCCGGGATTTCCCAGACCCACAACCAGTCGAATCGACTCATTTGAGGGTAAAAGCTCCGAAGATTTTGCCATAACGCCTCCTTCTGCTTACTCTTCGCCAGCTTCTTCAGCAGATGCTTCTTCGTCAGAACCACCGCGAGTAGCCTGAACACTGGCAATGTCCAGATCCTGACCGTGAGCGATAACTTCAACGCCCGCAGGAATGGTCAGGTCGCTCAGGTGAACGTGGCCGCCCACTTCAACCTTGGCCATGTCAACTTCGATGAACTCTGGCAGGTCACCTGGCAGACACTTGATTTCCAGATCCACACGGTTGTGTACGATCGCACCACCCGCTTTCACACCGACACACTCTTCTTCATTGATGAAGTGCAGAGGAGCGTTGGTAGTGATCTCATGGTCCGCATCAACACGCAGGAAGTCCATGTGCATGGCGAACTCTTTAGCCGGATGACGCTGCAGGTCCTTCAGGATAGCCTGCTGCCTGGTGCCATCGACCGTCAGGGTCAGAACCTGAGAGTAGAAAGCTTCAACTTCCAGAACCTTACGGATGGCTTTACCTTCCAGAGTGATCTGTACCGGCTCAGCTTCACCACCGTAGATGATACCAGGCACCAGGTCAGCACGACGGAGGCGGCGGCTCGCACCTTTCCCGATATCCTTACGCGCTGTTGCGTTTAAAACGATTGCTTCAGACATGATAATCTCCAATAGACCTGCCGCCGCCTTGCGACCAGGCAGCGTCAGGCTGTTCAAACAGAACCCCCCAAAGGGATTCAAAGGTGCGATATCATACCGGCATGGCGCAAAAAAGCAAAATATGTTTCCCGCACCAGACTGGGTATTTACTGAAACATCGCACTAATGGATTCGGCATTACTGATACGACGCACAGACTCAGCCAGCAGAGTAGACATATCCAGCTGACGAATCTTATCCAGCGCCTGGGCCGCCGGACTCAGAGGAATGGTGTTGGTCACCACCAGCTCATCCAGCTGGGAGTTGGCAACATTTTCCAGGGCACGGCCAGAGAGGATCGGGTGAGTACAGTAGGCATAAACGGCTTTTGCTCCCTTCTCTTTCAGGGCAGCAGCGGCCTGACACAGGGTACCGGCCGTATCCACCATATCGTCAACAAGAATACAGGTGCGCCCGGACACATCACCGATGATATTCATGACTTCACTCTTGTTGGCCTCTGGACGGCGCTTATCGATAATAGCCAGGTCAGAGTTCAATCGCTTGGCCACGGCACGGGCACGAACGACACCCCCATGGTCCGGTGAAACCACCATCACATCACTGTAATTACGACGCTCAATATCGTCCAGAAGAATGGGTGAACCGTAGACGTTATCCACAGGGATATCGAAGAAGCCCTGAATCTGGTCCGCATGCAGGTCAACCGTTAACACACGATCCACACCCACACTGGCAATCATATCCGCCACCACTTTGGCACTGATCGGTACACGGCTGGAACGGGGGCGACGATCCTGACGGGCATAACCAAAATAAGGCAGAACGGCCGTTACACGAACCGCCGAAGAGCGACGCATGGCATCCGCCATTACCAGAAGCTCCATCAGGTTATCATTGGTCGGCGCACAGGTTGACTGGATGATGAATACATCCCGGCCACGGACATTTTCCTGGATTTCTACGGCGCACTCGCCATCACTGAAACGGCCAACGTAAGCCTTGCCAAGTGGGATATGCAGGTGATTGACAACTTTGTGAACCAAATCCGGATTTGAGCTGCCGGCAAACACCATCATTTTCGACACGGGAAATTACCTTGCTTGGGTACTGGGCGTAGGTGGAAAAATCGAGTAACGAGAGAGGGTTCAGGCAGGGCACTGCCTGAAAAATCAGCATCAGTAGATGACAGGAGACGACTTTCGGTGTGACGGAGAACACGGACAGAATACTGGCTGGGGTGGAGGGATTCGAACCCCCGCATGTCAGGATCAAAACCTGATGCCTTACCGCTTGGCGACACCCCAGTAAATCTCTTTATCAATCCGCGCACAATCCAGGCCGATTTATCGTAGTTAACACCAAAACAGTCTTGAGCGATAAACAAACAGATTACGCAGTAAGCGTAAAACCTGCCTGCTGCAAAGCCGTATGCAGGGGCGAACGATTAATGCCGCGCGCCACGAAGCTGTGTAGCTTTGATGTATCCTCTGCAATCTCAGGACGAGTGACGCTTTGAGTCAGTTCAGCCTGTGCCGTTAACGCCTGTTCACGACTGGCAAACCGGGCAAATACTGATGCCCCGGAACCACTCATCATGGCCCGCCCGATGCTTGAATCTGCGAGATTATCCAACAGAGAGAGCGTTTTATCAACCTCGGGATACAGTGAACGAACCAGAGGTTCGAAATCGTTTCGCCGCTGTTGCCTGTGATGCCGCTCCAGATAGTTACCCGGAGCCTGATCAAGGGCCGCCCCCTCTCGTTCAAGGACGTCGCGCACTGTAATTGGCAATGAATCTCTTGTCAATTCACTGTGGCCATACATCGCAGCGGTATTCACCTGAGCATTGGGAACCAGAACCAGAAACCACGCTTCCTGAAGCTCGATTGGAGTAAGAATTTCACCCACCCCTTCGGCAAAAGCGCTGTGCCCGCGCACAAACACCGGAACATCGGCCCCCAGTCTTAAACCAAGTGCCGCCAGCTGATCAATCGAAAGGCTCAGCCCCCACAAGGCATTAAGTCCTAACAGAGTGGTCGCGGCATTGGAACTACCACCACCAAGCCCTCCCCCCATGGGCAGCTGTTTATCAAGATGAATCTTTGCACCAAGACGACAACCGGTCTCCTGTTGCAGAAGACGGGCGGCCTTAACAATCAGATTATCCTCATGCTCCACTCCTTCAAGGTCAGTAACCAGCTCAATACCCGAATCACTGCTGGTGATAGTCAGCTGATCACCAAAATCCAGACATTGAAAAAGTGTTTGCAGATTATGATAGCCATCAGGTCTGCGGCCAGTGATATGCAGAAACAGGTTCAACTTGGCAGGGGCTGGCAACACTAATTCTGTCAGCATCCAGAATACTCCAAAAAAAACACCGTCATCATAATGGCTCAAAATGCCCAGGAAAGCATTAAGACAGAAGTACTCGAAGAAAAACATCCAACCTTGAACTTAACACCGGAAAACAAGGTCTGATTGATCACTTTTGACCCATCACTTAATTGCAAATCATTCACCCTGACTCAAACGAGGATGGTAATTATGGGCTATGACTTTCAGATGAAAGGGTATGGTGAAGATACTTTCGTCAATTGTTCCTATAACGTAACACCAATGTTTTGTGCTGCAAAACCAGGCACAGGAATACATGTTATCGAAGGCATGACAGGAAGCCGTGTGGTAAAGCCATTATTGGAAATTCGCAACTACATGGTCGAAAACAGGGCTGCAATGGAGGCCCTGAACCCACCAAATGGCTATGGAAGCTACCACGATACCGTTTATAGAGTGTTAGACAGATTAATAACCATTTCTCAATACAACCCGGAAGGCATCTGGGAAATACTCTGACCCGGGAATGACCTCCCCACTTGCCACCATTAACATAGGCAAAAACTGACTGGCAGTATTAAAGCTGCCAGCTACTCACTATCAGACTCAATCGAACATCACCACGGCTTACAACCAGGCGGACAGGTAATCGCTGACTGCCACTCAATCCGTATTGCTGGTAAGCAACCACCCAACCCTGCTGTTCAATTTTGTCAGGGTATCCCAGGTTATTCAGCTGGACCCTGGCATCATCGCCAGGCACTGGCAACCCCCGGACCCAGTACTTCAGATTACTGACCGGAAACTGCCACCCGGTCAGCGAATACAGCAGCATCTCCGGTGACGGACCATAACGGGTTTCATCCGAGGCAGTGACCGACACACCCTGACGCCCCCCCGAGATACGAGCAATGGATGCACCCAGGGGGCCATCCAGAGCCAACCTGTATTGATCACCTTGTTGTTGCCAGTCAAGCGACATCGTACCTGATTGCCCTGGAACCTTCATGTTAAGACGGCCGGTCATATCCCAGGCCTGAATCAACCCCAAACGTTCCTGGTGCCTCTGCCAGCGCTGTTCTCTCTCTTCGCCACTGACCTGCCTGCCCGAATCAACCGTTCGGGAAGCACAGCCGGCAAGGATGAAAACACACAGAACCAGTAAAATTCTCAAACCAGAAAAGTACTTATCAACACCCATTCCCATATACACCAAGCTATTTTATGCGCACACACCGCAAAATCTTCTTCAGACCACTGAAGGCGTGGCATTTACTGTTAAAAAAATCACGGCGCAGTACTGACTGTTTCTGCCTGACTCTTGGGATCACCCCCTGTGAGCCGCCCCATCGTATCCTTTAAAATCTGACTATCAGGGCTTTTCCGCAGCGCTTCCGCCCACAGAGACCGGGCAGCATCCTGCTCACCTTTCACCCAGAGCACCTCACCCAGGTGAGCAGCGATCTCCGCATCAGGAAACTGGCTGTATGCCATTCTCAAATACTTCTCTGCCTGATCCAGGTTCCCGAGACGAAACTGCACCCACCCCATGCTGTCCAGGATAGCCGGATCCTCGCTGTTCAAATCATAAGCCTGTAAAATCAGCGCTTCCGCTTCTTTAACCCGGTCGGTTCGATCAGCCAGGGTATAGCCCAGGGCATTCAATGCCGCAGCATTGTCAGGATCAAACGCCAGAATAGAACGCAGATCCTTCTCTAACCCCTCCAGATCATCCAGCTTTTCATAAACCATCGCTCTTGAATAGAGAAGATTGACCGATTCAGGGTTTGTTTTAAGTGCCCGTTCAAACAATATCAGCGCCTTGCCCAGCTGACGATCATTAACCAGAAGCTCTCCCTCCAACAGGAAAAGCGACTCCATCCGGGCAGGATGACGGCTTCTTGCTTCCCCCACATGGGTCAGCGCCTCCTCCAGTTTGTTCTGCCCAACCAACATCTGAGTCAGTGCCACCTGAGCCGCCATAAACTCCTTTCCGGGACCTACAGAAAGATAATGCTCTTTGGCAGCAGAATATTTTTCCTGCTTCTCACTCAAACGTCCAAGATAGTAATGGGCTGTATTGTTTCGCTCACCAAGGGCCAACAGCTGTTCAAAGTACTGCACAGCTTCCTGCTCCAGACCATTTTCTGAGGTGATAAGTGCCAGAGACAAGACAATATCACTCTCTCCGGGAGCCCTCTCAAGCAGAATTTCAAACTGCTTCCTTGCCAGGTCGAGCTTACCGGCATGAACAAGAACTCTGCCATATAACAAGCGCAGGCGGTTTTTCTCCGGGTGACGCCGAATCGCGTCAGCAAGCATAATTTCAGCTTCAGCATCCCGTTTCAATTTGTGTAAGGCCCGCCCTTTCACCATCATGGCAGGGACAAACCCGCGATCCTGCCGCAGAAGCTCATTAGCCAGAGTCAGTGCCGATTCAAACGCACCGGTCTGCTGACGCAAAATGGCTCTACCCAACTTCAGCACAGGATAATCCGGGTAAGCCTGAGACAATTGGTCAAACTGTTGGATAAGTTCAAGCTGGCTATCTGTAGCCAGCCGCCCCTGCTCGTTGCCAGCGGCACTGGCAAGCACATCAAAGGCCGGACTGCCCCCCAAAGAAAGTTGTTGACTCATCCGGGCAAAGGCCCGGTCATACTGACCGGCATACACCAGCTCAAGAGCAGACCCATGCAGTGCATCCGGGTTTTCCGGCTCCAGTTCGACCCAGAGTAATGAAGCATCCAGCGCTGCCTGTCTTGCCCCTACATAAACGGCAACCTGGTAGGCTCTCCGGGCTACGCCAATATCTCTGGTTTTGTGTGCCTGTTTTAAATAATTGCCCAGCGCCAGATCATAACGCTGACGCTGACCGCCAATCTCTGCCACCAGCAAATCATAAAGCGTCTCCGCGGCAAAAGGGGTAACAGGCTCATCAACCCCGGCATGTGATTGACCGTTCGTTGCAGTTACAGCGCTATGATCCACTTGCTGAACATTCTTAATGGCACAACCCGCCAGAAAAACAGCAAAAACAAGCGTCAACTTTTTACAATATTTTCTGAAAACCTCAGCCCCGTTGATGAATAATTCAGCCCCGGCAATCGTTCTAATCATGGATGGTATGCCCTTTCCCCTGATTTCCATTAAAAAACGTGAAGAGAGTTTGCAGTTACACGCTTTCCATTGCAGAATTGATCGGCCGAAACACCCATCAATCCAGCAGCCCCGCTCCTGAGTGTGAACCTGATAACTGCGATTGAAGTATCGGACATGGTCATAAGTCAGAAAAAACATAAGCAGGATTTGCACAACACTCCAGCAATCAAGAGCTTTCCTGAAAGAAAGCCTTAAGCAGAAAATGTCAGGCCTTGCCCCCCTTCACCAGGGAATGCGCCTCTGAAAGCATTTTCAAATGAACAATTGAGCGACATAACTCCCTGCCCAGATGGCATTGAACGCCTTATAATCCGGGTACGGATATGTCAGCCAATCTATAGTAGCAGTGAACCTGGACAGCAACAGAGGTCTGATGGGGTATATTACCGCCGGTATCAATCACAGGACAGCACCAATCACATTGAGGGAACAGGTCGCCTTTTCTGCTGAGCAGCTGTCCGATGCGCTGCAAAGCGCCAGAATCCACACTGGTATTGAAGAAATTGCCATCCTGTCTACCTGCAACCGTACCGAAATCTACTGTGCTATTCACAGCTCCGGGGCCGAAACAGTCAGACAGTGCTACGACAAACTGATTGACTGGCTGAGCGGTTACCATCAGACCAACGGCAAATTACTATCAGAACACAGCTACCTCTTCCATGATGAACAGGCGGTCCGCCACCTGATGCGGGTTGCCTGTGGGCTTGACTCCATGGTGCTTGGCGAACCCCAGATTCTGGGACAACTAAAATCCGCATACGCCAGCGCACAGGAAGCCGACACCACCGGCCCTGGTCTGAATCGATTGTTTCAGCACAGCTTCACCACGGCCAAACAGATTCGCACAGAAACCGCTATCAACGCGCAGCCGGTATCCGTTGCCTATGCCGCTACCGGACTGGCCAGACAGATTTTTTCTGACCTTAGCGAAAATACGGCATTACTGATCGGAGCCGGCGAGACCATTGAACTGACCGCACGACACCTGTGCCAGCAGGGCGTTGCCAATATTATCGTGGCCAACCGTACCTTGGAGCGAGCCCGGCGCTTGACCGACATGTTTGGCGGAAAAGCCGTCCTGCTATCGGACCTGCCGCACATACTCCATGAAAGCGATATTGTTATCAGCTCCACCGCCAGCCCGGTACCGGTGCTCGGCAAAGGAACGGTTGAAAAGGCGCTGAAGCAGAGAAAACACAAACCCATGTTTATGGTGGATATTGCGGTTCCCCGGGACATTGAACCCGAGGTCAGTGATCTGGCTGATGTTTTTCTCTACACAGTGGATGACTTGCAGGATGCAATTGAAGACAATCTGCAAGAGCGCAAAAATGCAGCCCAACAGGCTGAACGCATGATTGAGGCCGATATCTTTGAGTTCATGACCCGCCTGCGTGCGCTGGATGCCGTCAGCCTGTTACGCAACTATCGCCAGAGCACCGAAGCGATCAGAGACCTGGAGCTTGAGAAAGCACTGCAATGGCTGGCCAGAGGCGGCAGTCCGGAAGAAGTACTGCAGCAATTTGCCCGCTCGCTGACCAACAAACTGATGCACCACCCCAGCGTACAGCTGAAAAGTGCTGCCGCAAAAGGGCAACATGAAAAGCTGGAGTGGGCCGAGAAACTTCTGGGCCTGAGCCCCAGTCGTCAATCCGATTCAACTCAGGATGCCTGATGGCATTCTGAATCCACCCTTATATAGACACCTTTTACAGACATCATGAAAGAGTCCATTCTCGTCAAACTGGAAAACCTCGGTGAGCGCTTCGAAGAGCTTTCCGCACTGTTGAGTGACCCCGGGGTTATTGGTAACCAGGATCAGTTCCGCAAGCTCTCCCAGGAATACGCTGAACTGGAACCGGTGGTTAAAGCCTACAAAGAGTATGACCAGGTACTCAGCGACAAAGCCGAAGCCGAAGCCATGATGGCGGAAGGCGACCCGGACATGACGGAACTGGCCCGCGAGGAACTGGCCAGTTGCGAACAACAGCTGCCAGCAATGGAACAGAATCTTGAAGTGCTGCTGTTACCCAAAGACCCAAGGGACGGCCTGAACACCTTTCTGGAAATCCGTGCCGGAACAGGCGGCGATGAGGCCGCCATTTTCGCCGGCGACCTGTTCAGAATGTACTCAAGGTACGCAGAAAAACGCGGCTGGCGAATTGAGGTGATCAGTGCCAGCGACGGTGAACACGGCGGCTATAAAGAGATTATCACCCGCGTTATTGGCAGCGACGTCTACGGTCGAATGAAGTTTGAGTCGGGAGCCCATCGCGTACAGCGGGTTCCTGAGACTGAATCCCAGGGCAGAATCCATACCTCTGCCTGCACCGTTGCCGTGATGCCGGAGCCCGATGAACAACAGGCGATTGAGATCCGTAAGGAAGACCTGCGCATCGATACCTACCGCTCATCAGGTGCCGGTGGTCAGCACGTCAACACTACTGACTCAGCCATTCGTATCACCCACCTGCCAAGCGGTATTGTGGTTGAATGCCAGGATGAGCGCTCACAGCACAAAAACAAGGCCAAAGCCATGACCTGGCTGGCGGCCAAACTTCAGGATGCCCAGGATGCCGCTGCCGCGAAAGAGATCAGTGATACCCGGAAAAGTCTGGTAGGCAGTGGTGACCGTTCTGAGCGTATTCGTACCTATAACTATCCCCAGGGGCGGGTCACCGACCATCGTATCAACCTTACTCTTTATAAATTGCCGGAAATCGTGGAAGGTGAACTGGACCCGGTTATTGACCCTCTGCTGCAGGAGCATCAGGCTGAGCTATTGGCCAGTCTGGCTGGCGAATAAGTCATGAGCAGCGCCCGAATTGACACCGCCCTGGCAAAAGCATCCCGCATGCTTTCTGCCAGCCCCACTCCCAGGCTTGATGCAGAACTGCTGCTGGCACATGTTCTCCACAAGCCACGCAGTTATTTTTTTACCTGGCCTGAAGCGCTTCTGACCAGTGAACAGATGGCTCAGTTGGTAAAGCTCGTCGATCAACGAAAAGCAGGACATCCCATAGCCTATCTGATCGGGCAACGGGAGTTTTGGAGCTTGCAGTTAAAAGTTACCGAAGCCACCCTGATCCCAAGGCCAGACACCGAACTACTGGTTGAGCTGGCACTTGGCTTAGATAGCACGCTGGATCAAAACACCGAATCAACAATGAAAGTGGCCGACCTGGGAACCGGTACCGGCGCAATAGCCCTTGCCCTGGCAAAGGAACGGCCGAACTGGGAAGTTACCGCTATCGACAAAAGCCCGGACGCCCTGGCTGTTGCGGCAGAAAATGCGGTGATCAATGATATCCGGAATACCGTATTTATTGAGGGTTCATGGTGTTCACCACTGGCTGAAGGCTCAATGGATATGATCGTCAGCAACCCCCCCTACATTTGCAGCAATGACCCGCACCTGAAAGAGGGAGACGTTCGCTATGAACCCCTGTCAGCGCTGGTCTCTGGAGTGGATGGACTGGACGATATTCGTGTGATTGCCGAACACTCACTGCAAAGCCTGAAGCCCGGGGGATGGCTCCTGTTAGAACACGGCTATGACCAGGGCAGCCCTGTCCAGACAATCCTTTCCCGGGCAGGCTTCACACAAATTCGCACAGAAACCGATCTGGCCGGTCATGACCGCGTAACCCTTGCCCGCAAACCTGCGGCCTGAACTACCAATAACCCTATAGGCTTACTCCGTACTGCCGCCATAAGTAATAGCCCGTAATACCAAGCGGCATTCAGTGCAGATAAACTGAATGCTATTTTTTGCCCGCTGGACCAACGTACTTGTCAAGCAACAACTGGCATGAAATCCTTACGGAGATACTGGTGTAATCAATGGGCTACGGGCGGTTATAGCGGGCACCTGGAGAAAACATGTTTGCCAGACGATTTCATAGCTTCTTGCAGCAGGATTACGCCATTGGCGTACTGCTTTTTATCGCCTCAGCACTGGCGATGCTCGCTGCCAATACACTTTTTGCAGAGTATTATGACTTACTGCTATCAACCCCCATCCGTTTTACCGCAGGCCCCCTGGATATCCACAAACCACTGCTGCTGTGGATTAATGATGGTCTGATGGCAGTTTTCTTCCTTTTGATCGGCCTCGAAGTTAAACGGGAAGTGCTTGCAGGGGAACTCAGTACTCCGGCTCAGGTTATACTGCCAGGTATTGGTGCCATCGGCGGAATGCTGGTACCGGCACTCTTCTATGTTGCTTTTAACTACTCAGACCCTATTGCCATTAAAGGCTGGGCAATCCCCGCCGCCACTGACATTGCCTTTGCCGTAGGCATTCTTGCCTTACTCGGTAAACGCGCACCCGCATCACTGATGACATTCCTTCTGGCCCTGGCCATCATTGATGATCTTGGTGCCATCATTATCATTGCCATTTTCTACACTGAAGAGCTATCTCTGATGTCCATGGGCATTGCCTCTGTCTTACTGGCAATCCTGGCTTTCTTCAACCATAGGGATGTTACCAGGATCGGACCTTACATGGTTGTCGGCGTATTGCTCTGGATCTGCGTGCTAAAGTCAGGCGTTCACGCTACGCTGGCTGGCGTGCTTCTGGCATTTACCATTCCATTGAAAACCGTTGACCGCAGCGGTCGATCACCGCTGAAAGCCCTGCAACACAACCTGCACAGCAGTGTTCATTATGTCATTTTGCCTATTTTTGCCTTTGCCAACGCCGGACTTGAACTGAATGCCGAACAGATCAAAAGCCTGTTTACCCCAATTCCCCTGGGGATTGTGGCCGGCCTCTTCCTGGGCAAACAGATTGGCGTATTCAGCTTCTGCTGGCTGGCGGTTAAATCCGGACTGGCCAAACTGCCCACCGGAACCAGCTGGCTCCAGATGTACGGCCTCTCTATACTCTGCGGTATTGGTTTTACCATGAGTCTGTTCATTGGCTCACTGGCCTTTGAAAACGTGAATACCAACTACCTGGTATCAGATCGCATCGGCGTACTGGCTGGCTCCATACTCTCCGCTGTCTTTGGCTTTATCACTCTTTACTGGGCCGGACGCAAACAGGCCTGAGCCTGTTTCCGGCCTCTGAACAGAGGCCGGAACTCTCAACCAACAAGAAATGACACCATTCTCACCAAAGTCTCTGCAAAGCTGTTAAACTCGCTGTCAATTAATCAATCCTGAAGTACTCCACCCATACGATCCAACCTGAACAATGAAAAGGAATTGGCGGTACTTCTGACAAATCATAGAGAGCTCTTTAGCCCATGGAAAACAGAGGCGTTTTGCTGGTTAATCTGGGGTCACCGGACAGCACATCTGTTGAAGATGTTCGAAACTATCTCAATGAGTTTTTGATGGACAAGCATGTGATTGACCTGCCATGGGTGATTCGCAGGCTTATCCTCAGCCTTTTTATCTTACCTTCCCGTCCGGCAAAATCCGCTGAAGCTTACAGCGCCATCTGGACTGAGCAGGGCTCACCACTCATTGTCAACAGCGAAAAGTGCGCGGAACAGCTCAGAGAGCGCACCAGCATCCCGATTGAGCTGGCCATGCGCTACGGCAAACCGGATATGGCAAAGGCCCTGAGCAATCTGGCAAAGCAACCGGGCATTGAAGAGATCCTGCTGTTCCCACTCTACCCACACTACGCCATGTCATCGGTAAAAACCGTGATTGAACGGGCCAAAAGCCTGATGCAGGAAATGGGCATCACCCTGCCGCTTCGCGTCCACCCGGTGTTCTATGATCACGATGGCTACATTGAGGCGCTGGTCGAAAGTGCAAAGCCCTGGCTGGAAAAAGAGTTTGATCACCTGGTGTTCAGCTACCACGGCGTACCAGAGCGCCACATTACAAAAGATGACCCAACCGGCAATCACTGCCTGAAAGATAAAAGCTGCTGCCAGAAAACCTCCATTGCCCACAAAACCTGCTATCGACATCAGGTATATCAGACAACAGAGGCCTTTGTTGAAAAAGCAGGCGTCCCGATCGATAAATACAGCGTTAGCTTCCAGTCCCGACTGGGAAAAGCCAAGTGGCTGGAGCCAAATACTCTGGATGTTCTCAAGCAACTGGCAGATCAAGGAGCCAGAAAAGTACTGGTTATCTGCCCTTCTTTTGTTTCTGACTGCCTGGAAACGCTGGAAGAAATCGGCATTGGGGCCAAAGAGGAGTTTATTAAAGCCGGGGGTGAGTCACTGGAACTCATTCCCTGCCTGAATGATCATCCAGCCTGGATAGACCTGTTGAAGCAATGGTCAGAACACCCTCTGACTCATTGATGATAAAAATGAGTGGGCATGAAACATGCCCACCACCCCATATCCATCTTGTATCCTGCAAACTCTGCCTTTATAGTACAACTACCTGGCCGATCTACGTATTTCCCTCAAGAGAAGGGCGCAATGAGTAGCGTGATAAACTGGCAAAGACTGTACGTTGATATCAAAAGTAATAATAAGACTTCTTACCAGGAGGGAGTTCTTCTCCTGCCTGAAACTTTCTTCGCTCCTGCTCGCCTGCTACTTCTACTACTGCCTTAGGGCATATTAATTACTATCTCCCCCAATACCCGGCCTTGATGGCCAAACCGCAAGACCACTGATAAAGCGGACTTGCCAGACAAGATTGCTGCGCAGACAAAACAAGTTACAGCAGCATAGCCAATAAGAAATTGACCAGCCTTTCGGACAGCAAAGGCAAGGGATACACCATGAACAACAATCAAGTTGTGATTTTTGATACCACCCTGCGCGATGGAGAGCAAAGCCCCGGCGCAGCCATGACCCGTGATGAAAAATTACGCATAGCCAGAACCCTGGAAAAACTGCGGGTAGATGTTATTGAAGCCGGTTTCGCCATGGCCAGCCCGGGTGACTTTGAAGCCGTCAAAGCCATTGCCACCAATATCACGGAAAGCACCGTATGCAGTCTCTCCAGGGCACTGGAAAAAGATATTGATCGGGCCGCCGAAGCCCTGAAACCAGCCAGACGGGGCCGGATTCATACCTTTATTGCCACCTCTCCCATCCATATGCAGCACAAATTGTGTATGAACCCGGACGATGTGATCAAACAGGCCGTATTTGCCGTCAAACGGGCCAGAAACCACATTGACGATGTTGAGTTTTCCTGTGAAGACGCCGGCCGTTCCGAAATAGATTTTTTGTGCCGTATTATTGAAGCAGCCATTGATGCCGGTGCCAGAACCATCAATATTCCAGATACCGTTGGCTACGCCCTGCCACACCAGTTTGGAGAAACCATCAAAACCCTGATGGAACGTATCCCAAACGCTGATAAAGCCATCTTCTCCGTTCACTGCCACAATGACCTTGGCCTGGCTGTAGCTAACTCACTGTCTGCCGTTGTGAACGGGGCACGTCAGGTTGAATGCACCATCAATGGATTAGGGGAAAGGGCGGGCAATGCCTCGCTTGAAGAGATTGTCATGGCCATTAAAACCCGGTCGGATTGTCTGGGAGTAACCACCGGTATTAACACCACTCAGATTGTACCGGCTTCACGACTGGTTTCCTCCATCACCGGCTTCCCGGTTCAACCCAACAAAGCCATCGTGGGAGCCAACGCCTTTGCCCACGAGTCTGGCATCCATCAGGATGGTGTACTGAAGCACCGGGAAACCTATGAAATCATGTCTGCCGAAGATGTCGGCTGGAATACCAACCGGCTGGTACTTGGTAAACTGTCTGGTCGCAATGCCTTCAAAACCCGAATGGAGGAACTGGGCATATCGTTCAGCAGCCAGGACGACCTGAATGATGCCTTCCAGCGTTTTAAAGTTCTGGCGGACAAAAAATCGGAAATCTACGACGATGACCTTCAGGCACTGGTGAGTGATGCCCGCAGCAGCAGCGAGCTGGTGGAGAAATATAAACTGATCGATCTGAATGCCAGCTCAAAAATTGGCAAAACACCGGAAGCAACACTCACCCTGGCAATCAACGGAAAACAGCAGACGGTATCCAGCAGCGGTGATGGTCCTGTTGACGCCATATTCAAAGCCATTGAAAAGCTGGCCAACTCCCGGGCCAGGCTGGCACTGTATAACGTCAGCGCCATTACAACGGGCACTGACTCCCAGGGTAAAGTCTCTGTCCGGCTTGAGGAAAATGGGCAGATTGTCAATGGCTCCGGGGCTGACACCGATATCGTCATTGCTTCCGCCAAAGCCTACATCCATGCCCTCAACCTGTTGGAAGCCGATATCACCAAAGCCAATCCACAAACCGGGGGAACGGTTTAATCAATTTGGTTTGATTAAAATGCCAACAGGATCTTTCAATGATACTATTGGCTTTTTAATCTTCCTTCTGCTCTTACCCTTGAGAGCAGCAACCGTAAATAGCGGCAACCATTGAGAACCAACATGCAGGGCGAAACCGTTGACCACCCTTCACCATCCAACAGTGATCAGGCTGTCGACAGTTCTGCAGCAAAAATTCAGATTGCCCACCGGGAAAAACTCAGACAGAACTATTTGGGAGCCATGGGCATACAAACCTGGTTTCCCAGATATCAACTGACCAATGCTCAACCAGCCAGACCTTTTGACTGGATAGCAGAGGACGCCCGGGCACTTGCCGAAGCAGAGTCAGCTCAGGCTGTTTCTGGCACTGAAATCAGCTCAGCGTTTAACCAGCAGAATGCCAGAGAGCAGCCCCAGACAGGATACTCGCCGACCAAGCCAGTAGATATCCTTGGGCAATTTATTACCCCATCCAAACCTGTTGAGGACATCAAACAGGAAGCTCAACCTTCACCAGAGCCTGTAAAACAGCTGTCAGGCTCCGTCAGCAAATTCCGTCTGGTGATAAAACCCGTCAGCGATGACTGCCTTGTGGTGGCCGAAATGCCACACTCCGGACTCAACCAATTCAGCCGCTACCATCAACGCCTTTTAGATGACATTCTCAAAGCACTCAAGCTCAACCCGGAAGGTGCACAGACTGTTCGTGAATTTGTCTGGCCCATGAGCGAAAGCCGGGGCCTGCTGAGCCAACTAAGCCAGGATGACTACGCTGCCGCCGATGCCGTCTGTGCTTATCTGAGCAACCAATACGGCTTATCCCGCAGAAAGGTGATTCTGTTATTTGGCCAGTCAGCGGCCAGGTTTGTTATGGATCCGGAGAAAGATTTTGAGCAACTACGCGGCATCCAGCCGGGCACTCATACAGGCCAGTGGTTTGCTGTAACCCATGGGCTGAATGAACTGATGAAACAGTCCATACTCAAAAGGGAAGCATGGCAGGATCTGGCTCCGCTACTCACCAAAACACCAGACACACAGGGCAATGCCTGAAGATCAAACGATTCAGATAAATCATCAACCATGACACAACCCTCACTCACGTTTCGCCCCATGCTGGAAAGTGACCTGGAACAGGTCAATGCCGTGGAGCAACAGTCAGCAGAACACCCCTGGCGAAAAGCACACTTTTCCGCCAGCCTGTCCTCCGGCTATACCTGCGAACTGGCAGTGCTTGATGGCAGAATTGTAGGACACTGCGTCATGATGACGGTAGCCGGCGAAGCCAGCATTCTGATTCTGACGGTGGACAAATCTTTTCAACGGCGAGGTATCGGTCGGCAGCTATTGCAACACATGCTGCAGACAGCAGGACAGTCTGGCTGCAACACCATTCTGCTTGAAGTCCGCCGCTCCAATATCAAAGCCTTCAACCTTTATCTTCATGAAGGCTTCAGCGAGATCGGCATCAGGAAAAACTATTACCCCATGGGCAGGGGTTGGGAAGATGCCATCGTGATGGCAATGGAACCTGATACTTTCCTCAGCTGACAACAACTGACAACAACTGAAAACAACAGCTGCTCTGGAAGCGACTTATTCCTAATAAACTCGTCAAGTTACCGCATTAAACGACAATTGCATCGTATTAGCGCAATGGGTCTTCGTGTGAACGATAAAGTCATCGACCAGGCTTCAAAATCAAACCGGACATCGTAAAAAAAAACTACAAAATACGAGCTTTCCACCCCTGCACAGGGATAAATTGACAGGTATAATCGCGCCCCTGTTTCAGTCACAGCAAGGTCTTAAGCGTTGATTATCTTCACCGTCACCAACAAAACCACCTCTCAAGTCTATGTTGGGTCAACCCGCAATGACCTGGTTGACCAATGGGAAAAAATGGTGGCTGCAGCCGAGCAGAATCTTGACTACCCGCTATACCAGGAGATCCGTGTACACGGCAGGGATGGCTTTGTCGTTGAAGAGTGGGATTTCGTAGAAGACCGCAATGAGCTGAACGCGCTTGAACAGGAAGCCATTGAAACGCTGGGTGCTCGCAGTCTCCGTGGCTATAAAACCAGCACCGTCAAGATCCAGCCTAAAAAGAAAACACGAACCCGCAAGTCCAGCGTGGAAAAAGAGCTTGCCAGCATCTTTGACGAGTTCGACGGCGACATGGATGACTTTGATGAGATTTCTCCAGAGCCGAAAAAGCAGACGGAAGAGAAAACCGCAACACCACAACAGCCCGGCATTGCACAACCAGTGACGCCTGTTTCTGTTGAACGCGTCAGATCACCGGACATCAAACTGGATGTTTCTACCGCACAGGAAAACGCAGCAGAAGCCCGGAAAGAAAAGCTGGTGGCAAAACCGGAAAACGGCTCTCAGGTGAATGCCGTTGTGCAAATGAACAACATCTGTCTCAGCGACGACATTTCGGCCCAGCTTGAAGCCATTCAGGCAGCAGCCAACGCCGTCCTGTCAGGAAACAGCAATGCGGTTGAACTCCTCAACAGCAAACCAGCCGCTCCCGTAACGGTTGAGATCGAAGTGGCTGAACCGCAGCCTGAGCCAGTGAAAGCGGCTGAACCAGAGATCATTATTGAGCTTGACCCACGGGAACAACGCATCCGCGAAGCCATTGAGCGGCACCGCAAAGCCAGGGCCCAGAAGACGTCGGATAGCCAGGCATCCGATCGCCAGCAAATTGAACAACTGCTGGCAGAACTCACCGCAAGAGCCATGGGCATGAATAGCCAGAGCGTGGCTGTCGCTGCCTGATTCCTTATACCGGCATTTTCTTCCCCTGAACGTGCCGGCCACCCTACCTCACATCTATACTTGGGCTATGAACAAGCCCAACGATCGCTCACTTGAACATCTTCAACAAGCACTTCCTGGCAAACTCCGGGAAGCCTGCCATGTTCTGCAACGATTTGAGCAGAGAATGATTCTGATCAGCCATCGCAGTGATCAAATCGCCTTAAAAATGCAGCAAATCCGGAAAGACATCCAGCAGTCAATGCATGGCCACTCAAATCAATCATAAACCACGCTTCACGCCCATGCTATTACGGCCCATAATATGGGCCGTTTTTATTTGATCACGAGCGCTATGTCCCTACCAACAGTCCAACCCGAAAGGTATGAACAGCAACTGGCCCAAAAGGCCAGCAGCATTTGCAGCGAGTTTGCCGAATTCGATATGCCTGAACTGGAACTTTTCCGCTCCAGGTCGGACCATTACCGGATGAGAGCAGAGTTTCATGTCTGGCATGAGGGCGATCACTGCTACTACCGAATGTTCGATCCACAAACCAGGCAGCCCTTTGAAGTCACCTCCTTTCCCAGCGGCTCCGAAACCATTAACCGGTTAATGATGCCCTTGATGGAGGCTATCATCGCCAGCAGCCATCTGAAGAAACGGCTTTTTCAGGTTGAATTTCTCACCACCCAGACAAAGGAAGCCCTGGTTTCACTGATCTATCACCGCCAGCTGGATGATCAGTGGCAACAGGAAGCAACAGCACTGCAGGAACAGTTTGGCATTGCCATTATTGGACGTGCCCGCAAACAGAAACTGGTGCTGGATAAAGAATATGTCACTGAAACATTGACCGTGGATGGCAAACCATTTTATTACACCCAGGTAGAAAACAGTTTTACCCAGCCTAATGCCAGTGTTAATGAGCACATGCTTGCCTGGGCCAGTGGCACCGCACGAGCGATTACGTCCGACCGTAGCAGTGATCTGTTAGAGCTCTATTGCGGAAATGGTAATTTCACCTGCGTGCTTGCCAGACATTTTACCCGGGTACTGGCCACTGAAATTGCCAAAACCTCAGTCCATTCGGCCCGGGAAAACTTTAAGCTGAATAATGTAGAGAACGTAGAAATCGCCCGTCTATCCAGTGAGGAGTTGACCCAGGCCATGAACAGGGAACGGGCATTTCGCCGCCTGAGTGAGATCGACCTGGACAGCTATGATTTCTCAACCATTCTGGTGGATCCTCCCAGGGCAGGTCTCGATGAAGGAACAGAAAAGCTGGTGCAGAATTTCGACAATATCCTGTACATTTCCTGCAACCCTGAAACGCTCAGGAAAAATCTGTCAACCATTTGCCAGACCCATAGAATCGAAAAAATCGCCCTTTTTGACCAGTTCCCATACACTCATCACGCTGAAATGGGCGTTCATCTGATTCGGAAATAGTCAGATTTACACTCCCCGGCGGGACTCCTACCTTGATTCTTAGGAAGAAAAAGTTTTAAGGAAGTTCTCCGGGGTAGCCTCACGTGAAAAACAACAAGCTGAAATATCTGCCAGCATCCATCATTTTCTCTGTTTTCTGGCTTTTCTTTGCACCGACTTCTTACAGCAGCGATGCGGACTATATCAAAACTGCGGTATTGTTCGTGGCCTATGACCAGGGGGAAAGCAACGCTTTCCTGCGTATTCAGGAAAAACTGAAAAACGCCAATATTCCCTACCGGATATTGGCGATGGGCCGTGCTGCTGAAGTCTTCAAAAATGACCCGGCTCTGATTCCATTCGATAGATTGACCCACAACGAAGCGCTGTATGAAAATCGCGACCATCTGCTTAACCAGAAGCTGGTTTACCAACTCGCTGAAAGCATCTCGACCAAAATTGTCTATACCGGTATGGCAAGTCGGGCACAGGCTCAGATTGCCAATATCTGGGAGAGAAGAGGTGCCAGGGTCATCGCATTTTATGATAATTTTGAGCCAGTTGATTCCATCAGCTATGTACAGCCTTTTTTAGAAGAGCTGAGCTACCTGGACGAGTTCCATGTCCCCAGTAAAACCACCGCGCTTAGCTTTCAGAGCATCGCTGCCTCCCTAGGAGCAGCAGTGACCGTTACCGGACAGCCCGCACTGGAAGACTGGGACAAAGTCTATGATGAGACCGATATTTTCCTATTACGCGACACCCTCAATATACACCCGGAGCAGCCTGTAGTGTTGTTTGCCGGTGATTACAGCAGCAGCTATCCCAAGGCTTTTCAAACCTTTATTGCAGCAACAAGGAAGCTGCCCAACATTCTTTTTCTGGTTTCATATCACCCCAAGTTTGGTGGTGAGCTTGAGCGCAGGATCATTGAGGCTCAATCGGACGGCAATGTCCATCTGTTACACCACGGCACTTATTCCACCGCATCACTGAGCACCATTGCCTCTGCGGTTATTGTCCATAAATCATCCGTCGCCCAGCAGGCCATCTACCGGGGCAAGCCGGTCATCTATGTGGCTGATGAAAACTATCAGAACCTGATGCTGACCGAACAGCTGGCCATTCGCGCATCAAACCCGGATCCTTTGGCCGTCATGATTTATGCTCACATCAGGGGCTTCAGGCCACCGGCGGTTGCCGAAAGCCTGGGCATACCGGATGCGCCCAGCAAAACCATAACAAAGCTGATGATTGATGAGCTAAGACGAATGTCTGATTAAAAATAGAGAGTTTTTTGATTCACTGGCTTTATAGAATGTACGCAATGTGATCTACTCAGGAATGATGTGACTCGCATTGAAGGTATACGATGGGTGTCCGAATACCCCATGTACTGATTTTTGTCAGGCTGGCCATTCTCTCTACCATTGTCTTGCTGGCATTGACTGTACTTTGCAACTTGATGGTGGCCAGGGCAACCAATAACGCCCTGTACTCTAACCTGAGCAAGCTCCCCTATAATCAGGTTGGTGTTTTGCTGGGTACCAGCAAATACTCTCGCCTGGGCGGCTTTAATGACCACTACCGGCTCCGGCTGGAAGCAGCCTTCCAACTCTACCAAGCGGGTAAGATTGATTACATTCTCATCAGCGGCGATAACAGCACCCGTTTTTACGATGAACCAAGCACTATAAGGCGTGACCTGCTAAAGAAAGGCGTCCCTGCAGAACGCATATATCGCGACTATGCCGGTTTCAGAACGCTTGATTCCGTTCTCAGGGCACATCATGTTTTTGATTTGGATAGCTTTACAATTATTTCCCAGGCTCCACACAATAAGCGGGCTCTGTATATCGCCATGAATCATGATATTGACGCCATTGCCTTTAATGCGGGCGAGGGCTATGACATTGATATCAGCAATAGAGCCAGAGAGATGCTTGCCAGGGTACTGGCTGTGCTGGAGGTACATTTTCTCAATACTGGCCCTAAATTCCTTGGCCCGACCATTGAGATTGGTGTTACGCCCCCTACCTGATAAACAATACCGTTTTCATCTATCTACGGGACAAAACACTACCAGCAGAGCCCCTTTGATATTTCACTGTGTGCTACGACAACCTGTTTGATGACGCAGATAACCAAAGGGAACACAGCCCCTAAAGGTCAATATTAAAGAACGAAGATTTTTTAACGTAATTTCTGACTTTCTGCATGGCATTAGGAAACCAGTTGTCCAGTCGACGGGTTTCCCGGCAAATTTCATCCGCCAGGCGAGGATTTAGAAAATCATTATAAACAACACCAACTAATGACACATCATGCTGGGTCAGCCTGTCCAGTGCTGTTTTGAATTGTGTTTGTCGAGTCACTCCAGCCATGACGATCATGATTGTTCCATCAACCATGGCACAAATGGACTCTGCGGGAATATTATTACGATTCCTGGCATTTACCGGGGAGGTATCAAAAATCACCGCGTCATAGTTTTCCAGCCAATGCTCCATAAGCTTGCTCATGTTGGTAATACTGCGGAATCCAAGCACATCCGTATCACAAGGAGCCGGCAGTATATCCAGGTTCACATCGTCCGAACGCATAATACAGCCATCAGCAGACTGAGGATTGGGCAACCAGTCGGTATGAATATGCCCGGAAATATCACCCAGTTCAGGGTGCAGCATGTTCACTTCCACCAGCAACGTTCGCTTGCCATCGATTTCACTGCGCTGACTTAACGCATAAGCCAGGGTACTGCAGCCCTCTTCCGCATTGGCGGAAGTAATAGCGACCGAACGCAACCCTTTACCAATACTGTTGCCATATACCTCTTCAATCTCCAGATAGTTAATGGGTAGCTTGATCATGGCGTAAACCATCCCAGATTGGTGAGGAATTGAATTACCGTCAAAACAGCGGCCGCATCAGCAACCAGCCCCATGAGAACATTCCAGTTTGATTGTGATAATTCTGGCACAAAGACCGTATCACCAGCCCTTAACACCGGTAACCGTGAAGCATCCGGGTCTTTCATAAATTCCACCAGATCAAATGTCGCCGTCCGGTTCTCACAACAGGAACTGTTGACTATGAGTATTTTCTCAACATAAGCGGTCTCCTTTGGTCCTTTCGCCTCTGCCAGTAAATCCAGAATGGTCATGTTATTGGTAAATTCATAACGGCCTGAGACAAAAACAGCACCCATAATCCTGACCGTATCTTCAGGTTTTTTCTCAACCCATTTACGTGCTCTGGATGGGAAAAAGATAGAGTCACCGGGTTTCACTTTTGGTAGCAAACTGTCATCACCCGTTTCAAAATATCTCACAAGGTCAAACTTGGTGACTCTGGGAGCTCCCTCATTGCGATGAACGATTCGAATCTGGCTCAGGTCTGCTTCTTCTGAAGGTCCTGAAGTAGCACCGACTATATCCAGAAAGCCCATTTCATTGTTAAAAGCGTAGCGCCCCGGTGTTTTAACAGCACCCATAACGTAGATGGCATTTTCCTTTGGTAACTTAACCCAGCTGGAAGTATTGGCTGATGGGTTCTCCGGCAACTCGGGAATAACGATCGTTGTACCACCCGTCAGTTGAGGCATATCTGACCATGACCCACCAACTTCAATAAACTCCTGCATATTGAACTCAATGATATTCCGCTGATCATTGGGGCCTGGCTTAATAACTTTCACATGGGCGAGGTCTGCTTTATCAGTCGGGCCACCAGCGTTACTGATATAATCCATAAAATCTACCGAAGGTGCCCACTCATAGCGGCCGGGCTTTTTAATAGCCCCGAGTATCTTCAGTGAGTCATCAGTTTCAAGCTTGAGCCAGGACTTATCATCCTCAGGACCTTTTTCGGGGAAAAACACCGCATCGCCCGAGTCAATCGAGGGTATGCTGCTGGTTCGTCCTTCGGTAAAATCCTGAAAGTTAAATGGTACTACTGTACCATTATTTTTCAAAATCCTGACCGAACGAATATCGGCATATTGGGTAGGGCCCCCTGAGCTAGCGAGAATATCCAGAAAACCAACGCCTTCAGATGTTTCGAATGCACCGGGCTTCTGAACCTGTCCCATCACATACACTTTACGCGCGCCACCAGAAACAGAATCAACCTGCTGAGCAACATAGATGGTTGATCCCGGCTCCAACATTGGTAAATCTTCATCTTTTCCACTGTCAAGAAACTTCTTAAGGTCAAACAGCTTGGGCTCTGTACCAGAAAGCAACCGAATCTGTTCAACATTGGCATAGCGGGTAACCCCCCCGCCTTTCAAAATGGCATCCACAACATTAATGCCTTCCTGGTAAGGAAAGCTAACGGGCTTCAGCACTTCACCAAATACCTTGATCACGGTCCTGTCAGAAACAGAATCAAGCGCCTTATCATCTACGGCTCTGGGCTCTCCGTGCACACTGCTCAAACCAGGTGAGGTAGGCACAAAAATCTCATCCAGAGACTTTATCTCCGGAAGAACAGAGGGGTCCCCGGTATCCAGATAGCGTTTAAAGTTAAAGACGTTTTTCTTACCATCCCTTCTCAACTGAAGCCTATCCAGCTGGGCACCATCAACGAAGCCCCCTGCCTCGGTAATCGCCATTTGGATATTACCGGTACTGGGCAGTTCGACCTCACCCGGGTTGTTGACAAAACCCAATACAGTGATCAGTAGCCGTTTTTCCTTCAAATGAATGGTCAGTTTATCAAGCCCGAGAAACACATCGGACAACGCCGTATAAATGGCTTTATCTGCAGCCCTTAACGTAAGGTCGGCTACTTTCAACTGCCCTACTTCAGGCAGGTGGATAGTCCCATCTCTGCCAATAAGGAAGTTCGTATTAAACCCCTCTTCCCCCGGCAGCCCTATAACCAGAATATCCCCTGACTGCAACTGATAATGTACAGGGTCTCTCGTCCGCCCTGATGATTTATCAACCTCAACGCCTGATACGTCAGCTACTTCCGGGGTAGCCACCTCCGCAGTCGCCGATTCTGGCCCCGTCAGAACAGTCTCCTCTTCGCTTACCGGTGCAGCCAACATGTGAGCTTCTATGCCAGCGCTTTGATTGTTTTTCAAACCAGGTTGAGGTGAAACTTCTTTTTTACTGCCCGTCTGCTTCTGCGGATCAACTGTTTTTTCAGGAGTTTTCTCCCGTAAAGAAATCAGCACAGCATCATCGGCTTCCAGCTGCCATTCCCCTGACTGTGCGGCTGGCACTTTAATATGCTGGCTGTTCCTGATCAGGGTAAAATCTGCATCAACATCAGTATCGTCAAAAAAAGTGTGGTACGAATTAAGACTGGTTAACAATGAGTCAATGGGAAAAGGGTACTTCCCGGGATTTTGGATATCACCGAGGATGGCAATGTTGATCAAACGTTCCGGGGCAATATAGTTTATGCTCTCTACATTATAAGATTCACCAGTTTTACTGAGTATTTCAGAGGAAGCAGCCTCTTCATCCATTCCCATCAAATTGAGAACCATTCCATCAGGAAAAGTGACTGCCACCGCCTCATCAACTCGAAGAAGCGGCACAGATTCTCCACCATCACTCAGCTTTATGAGGAACACTCCACCTTTTTCGATGGGTGCATTGGCAAGTACTCCGCCAGAATAGACGACGAATAACAGGAAAACTGCCAGAGTCTGCAATAGCCTGCTGCAAATACCTGTGCAATGGAGAGTCTTCATTGAGGCACCCGCATAAACAGCCATAAATTTACAGGTCTTGGCCAGTCTGAAAGCCCCAGAACAGAGTCTTTCGACCGTAATGGTTTGTGGCCCTCTTGAATCAGCCCTGAAGCATACTGTAAAGGGCATCCGCCATCTTCAGCCATCGCCTCCATGATCAAACGAACCTTTTCCAGGGCCACAAATGATTCACTGAGTTGATGACTGGCATCGCCCAGAAGGTCACCATCAATCTCATGCCTGATAAGCCGATGCTTATCATTGATTAAGCTCATCTGCCCGGGAAGGCAATATTCACCACCAGCGTCTTTGAGCTCAATATATCTGGATTGGCTGATATTCAATAACTTAATCACATGAGACCGGTTAATATCCCTGATATTGCGTTTTTCATCAACTGTAAGGCTAAAATCACGGTCAGCATGAAATGGCCATAGAAATGAGCATGAGGAGAGTAAAGGAAATAAAAAACAAACAAACAGATACCCGGCAGATTTACCACCCGATATCAAAATAGAAAAAAATAAAAATAATTTATTTTTTCGACAGATACTCTTCAATACTCTCATATTGCTTGATCGTCTGGTTAATCCTGAGCATTGTCAATAACTCGTCAGGCTTTCCATTAACACCAAGCAATCCAAGATTTCTGCTCTCAGTCTTTAGACGCTTATAAAGAAAAACCAGCGCACCGATGCCTGAAGAATCAAGTTCATTAACAGAACTCATATCAACAAGGACATCTCCTGCACACTCTTTAATTAAATGATCAAAGTGACCTCTAACCTCATTCACTGTCTCTGCATTGAATTTGTTATGCAATTCAATAATATCACAGCTGCTGGCTTGATAAGTCGCGTAATCCATTACCTGTTACTCCCAACTTCAATACTTCTTATTATTTACCTGATAAAAGTAAAACATAATTTTACACAACACACATTCAATTAGATTAGACAAAAGAACAGAGATGCATTCTGTAAAAGTCATATTTTAAAGAAAAGAGCAAAAGATCATGAAATAGTCTCGGGAATTAAAAAATAATTAAAATTTCATTTTTTTATAAAACACAAATCTGAGCAAACCCTATAGTTAATTCGTAAGGCTGTAAAAAATACCAACCAGACAACACGCCTTAATGCATTCAGACATGAAGCTGTATCCAAATAACTCTGAATCGATGGCTAATTATTAAAGTTATTTTTATGGATACCCAGAAGGGCGTGCATTCTGCAGAACACTTATCCATCAAACTGCTTAAAGCGGTCCTTCTCTGTGCCTGCACATTAGGCATATTACTAAGCCTTGTGCAGGTGTTTCTGGATGCTCACCTGTCCAGCGCTGATATTGATCGAAAAGCCCGGGAATTGCTGGCAATGATTCATGATCCCGCCAGCAAGGCGGTTGATCGTCTGGATACCGATATGGGACAAGAAGTGCTCAATGGTCTGCTGGAAATGAAGTCGGTGCAGGTGGCAGCAATACGACTGGATGATACGGCAAATCTGGCCAAGGTAGAGAGGCCCATTTTTGCTTCCCGGTACCGCCTCCTTTCTGACTATATTTTTGACTCCATCCGTACCTACCGTCAGCCACTTGAATCAGGGAAAGAACACTTTGGGGAATTGATTCTCTCCATTGATACGGCCTACGAAGGTAAGGCGTTTATTCAAAGATCCGTCGTTGTGGTATTTGCCGGGATAATCAGGGCCATAGCAATGGCTCTGTTGATGTACCTGATCTGCTCAACGTTGCTGACTCGCCCCATGAATCGTTTGATTCGCCATTTATCAAGTATCGATCCTGAAGCACCGGGACAACAGCAGCTGCCTGTGCCTGAAGGTAATGAAAATAATGAGTTAGGTCTCTGGGTCAGAACGGCCAATAAACTGTTAACATCCATTAACTACCATCAAAGTCTGCGTCAAAAAGCAGAAGCCCGTATCATGCGGCTGTCCCAATATGACTACCTGACCAGACTACCAAATCGCCGCACCCTGCAGAACCAGATCAATACCTTTATCCAAAAGGCCACTAACAAGCATGAGAACATCGCTATTCTCTGCCTCGGACTGGATGACTTTAAATCCCTCAATGCCCAAGTCAACTTCAATGCCGCCGAACATATTCTGGTAAAAGTCTCGGATCGCCTTAGAAACTGCATCGGCAATAAAGCCTATATTGGTCGATTAGGTGAAGATCAGTTTGCCATTATCCAATCAAAGATCGAACAGCCCTACGAGGCTGCTGAGATGGCCCAGTCTCTGATCAGGCAGCTTGACAGACCGTTCGAGATTAACAATGAGCAGCTGACCATCAGTGCTACTGTCGGAATAACGCTCTTTCCTGATGATGGTGAGGATGTCGACACCCTCCTGCAGCAGGCTGAATTTGCCATGATCATGGCCAAGTCCAGAAGCCACAACCGCTACCAGTTCTATGTAGCCACGATTGATACCGAAATCCGCCAGCGCAAGCGGTTGGAAATGGACCTCCACCAGGCCCTTGAAAACCACGAACTCAGCCTGGCGTTCCAGCCACAGTTTAACTATCAAAAAGGCGAGCTGGTGGGTGCCGAGGCCTTGCTGCGCTGGAATCACCCGGAGAAAGGGGTGATCTCACCGGATATGTTCATTCCCATGGCAGAACACAGTCTTGATATTATTCCTATTGGTAACTGGGTTCTGGAGAATGCCTGCCAACAGTTAAACAAGTGGCACCTTGACGGTCATCAAAACCTGCGTCTGGCCGTCAACCTCTCGGCCATTCAGCTGCAGGATCAGAATATTGCTGATCGAATCGCTTTTTTACTGAATAAATACCAGATTCCCCCTGAAACCCTGGAGCTTGAGGTGACAGAAACCTCCATTATTGATGACCTGGAAGCATCGAAAGCCCAGCTCCAGAATATGAAAAACATTGGGGTAACACTGGCACTTGATGACTTTGGAACAGGTTACTCCTCGCTGGGTTACCTTAAACAGTTTCCCTTCGACAAAATCAAAATTGATAAATCCTTTGTCGAAGATCTTCCTGATAACCGCGAAAACTGTGGCATCGTTGAAGCGATTGTTCAGATTGGCAAGAGCTTCGGCCTGAAAGTTCTGGCTGAGGGTGTAGAGACTGTTGAACAGGAAACCTACCTGGCTAACAAAGGCTGTCAGGAAGGACAAGGCTATTACTACGGAAAGCCACTGTCCGCCCACGACTTTATCAGCCTCATATCAAGTCAGCGTGCCTTGTCGGGTAATACGCAGGTAGAGGGCGGAGATTATGAAACGCCGGGAGACAATAATGACTGATCATCCCATTGTCATACTCCTGGACTCCCGACAGGCAGGTGGTATCGAGACCCATGTTTACCAACTTGGCAAAGCGCTGAAAAACAGTGGCTGGCCTGCAGAAATCTGGTTTTACCAGCAATATCAGGCTGAACACCCTCTTGAACAGGCCTTAACAGACTCGGCCCTCCGTTTTCGCTACCTCAGCGGCAAGTTGCCCGGGTTGATCTCAGCACTCAAAAACACACAGCCTCTGTTACTTCACACCCATGGGTACAAAGCCGGTATTGTTGGCCGCCTGGCTTCGGTAGTCACAAGGACGCCTGTTGTTTCCACCTTTCATAATGGTGATCCGGGTGAAGGTATGGTCCGGCTATATTCACTGCTTGATCAGCTGAGCAGCCCCATATCTGAAAATATTGCCGTCAGTGATGAGATTGCCAGAAGATGGATCAGTGCTCCCCATCGGATTGATAACTTTGTGGAGGTTCCGGAACATTATCCCCCCTCGGGAACAGCCATCGCCTTTGTTGGCCGGTTGAGTCACGAGAAAGGTCCTGACTTGTTTCTGCAACTGGCCAAGCACCAGCCACATCTCCCCTTCCGGCTCTATGGCAGTGGCCCAATGGAAGAAATGCTGCAAAAGCAGCAGGTCAATAACGTCATGTTCATGGGACAGGTTCAATCCATGGAAGCCCATTGGCGCGATATTGGCCTGTTGTGTATCACCTCCCGCTTTGAAGGGTTGCCCCTGGTGGCGCTTGAAGCCATGGCTCATGGTGTGCCTGTCCTCAGCTTTCCATTGGGCGGACTTCCGGACCTTATTGTGCAGGGCTTCAATGGCTGGACGTCTCCGATTGGCGACCTTAATGCAATGAGCAATTTACTGCTGTTCTGGGACTCACTGCCAGAGGCCGTAAAGTGGCAAATCAGAGAAGCCTGTATTGCGACAGTGATCAATAACTATTCAAGTCAGGCAATCCTGCCAAAGATTCTTGATGTCTACCAGCAAGCCGTGCAGGCAAAAGGGTACGATTGGCCCAATAACCTCATCAAAGAGTCCCCTGCCCATGGCCTGGCTAATAAGAAACAGGATCGCTCTCAAACGGTTGGATAAACTCAATGGAACTTGGACAGAATGTTATCAAAGGATTGAAAGTTGGCGCGATCCTGCGCCTTGTGGCCCAGATTTTCACCTGGCTCAATACACTGATTCTGATCCGCCTGCTGACACCTGATGATTACGGCCTTATGGCCATGACCATGGCTTTTATCGGTATCTTTGCACTGATGGGAGACTTTGGTATTGGCAAAGCGATCATTCAGGCAGAAGAACTCACCACAGACCGGCTCCGGCAGGCATGCACGATTAACATTGTTTCCTGTCTGGTTTTTTTCAGCGTTTTCTTTTCCATCGCCCCGGTTATTGCCAGCTTCTTTGATGAACCAAGAGTGACCGTTCTGGTCCGGGCAGTCGCCTGCCAGCACCTTATTATGATCTTTCATACCCTCCCTTATGCCATGGCAAGCCGCAGGATGCTGTTCAAAGAGCGGGAAAAAGTCCAGTTTTATACGGCCCTGATGACCAGCCTTGTCACCATCGCCATGGCTGCCTCCGGTTGCGGCGTATGGTCACTGATTCTGGGGCATCTGTTCATGCGTCTGGCTCTGACCATTGGCTATAACCTAATAGCCCCCTGCTGGGTCCGGCCTGCATTGAGTTTCAGGGGTTTTGCCAAAATGGCAGGATTCAGTGGCATCGCCACCGTTAATGATGTGTTGCGTTATTTCGTCAATGTCTTTGGCAACATCAGCATTGGCCGCCTGCTCAGCAAAGCCGATCTGGGGGTGTTCTCTGTTGCCAGGAATCTGGCCAATCTTCCCAGCGACAAGATCGGCGAACTTCTCAACCACCTTGGGCTTTCATCATTTGCCAAGCTGCAGAATGAACGTAATGTTGCCGGGCAATATCTGCATAAATCCGTTCAGCTTGCCAGTCTGGTACTTTTCCCCATGTATCTCGGTATGTGCGCCATATCGCCTGAATTAATCACTCTGGTCCTCTCTGATAAATGGGCTGCGGCAATTGTACCGTTTCAAATTCTCTGCCTGACCAGCCCATTCCGAATGCTGTCGGAAATGCTGGCTACCGGTATAACGGCCATTGGTGAACCGAAAAAAAATAGCCATACTTTACTGTTAACTATTTTGACCCTGCCAATTTTTTTCGTTGGTATCCAATATGGTGTTGAAGGAGCATGTTGGGCCTGGTTAAGCATTAACCTGATCAGTTTCGCTGTTCACCTGAAACTCATGCTGCCAGCATTCGAGCTGAAATCGTCGTCTTTCCTGCACGCTCTTTTACCCAGCTTTTGCAGCGCCATGATTATGCTGGGAGGGTTACTCCTGCTTAGGGATAATTTGACCGGCCAGGTACATGAGGCAGCTCAACTATTTCTGATGATTCTGGCTGGAGTGCTCCTGTTTTCAGCCACTCAGCTGCTGTTCTTTCGTCGCCCGCTCTTTACCACCCTCAAGTACTTAAGGCACTAGGGTGTTTTAAAGATGCGGCTACCCAACCTTGAACGGCTGTTTGTTAATCGCTACCAGACAGCAACCGTCACCGTTTACTGCGCTCTTGCAGCACTGCCAAGCCTGATCTTTCCACACCCTATAGCCCTGCTCCCGCTGGCAGTGATCCCGCTGGGGTTGATATTTATTCTTAAAAAACCCTTTGTGGTCTGTTTGATTTTTATCATGTTCTCATTTTTCCGGCTCCATGAGGTTTTTCCTCAGCTGGACCCCATCAAGATCCCGCTGTTAACCGCACTTGGGTCCTATTTTGTGCTGGCCTGGCACATTATCCTGACCAAGAAAGTTCAGGTTTACTGGCGTCATGAACACACCATTTTTGCCCGCTTTTTTGGCTGGGTGGTCATTGGTATCGCATTTTCCAGCTATCCCCCCACCGCTTTTGGCAGCTTCACCAGTGTTTATATGAAAATCGGCATCATGGTATTGGCCATCTCGTGGTTGATGACCGAGCACTGGCACTTCAAGCTGGCGCACTTTCTGATCATCTGTTCTGGTCTGGCTGTGGGCGGTGTCACACTGTATAACAACGCCAACGGTATCGGTATGGTCGAGGAAACCCGTGTCACCATTCCGGGTACCAGTCTGGGTGACCCCAACGACCTCTCTCTGGTTCTCAGCTTTCCCATGAGCTATGCCGTGGCCCTCGCTACCACCAAAGGCACCGGCAAGATCAGAACGCTGCTTGGCCTGATTGGTATTGTCATCTTTGTGTCATCTATCATTGCGACGCAAAGCCGCGGCGGCTTACTGGCGACGGTTGCCGTGTTTGGTATCTTTGGTCTTCGCATCATCAAATCAAAATTGCTGCTCATCAGTATTGGCAGCTTTAGCCTGATGATTCTGGTGGCCGCTGCGGGCATCAGCGACCGTAAATCCGGAGGTGCCGCAGAGGAGGGCGTTGATGCATCAGCGATGGGCCGTATCCACGCCTGGGAAGCAGCTTTTAACATGGCCCTCAGAAACCCGATGACCGGCGTTGGTCTATCTCTCTTCCTGGATAATTACTGGGATTACGCAACCCACAGTCGGGCGGAGGGTCAGGCCCACGTTACCCACAGCACCTGGTTTCAGGTCATGTCAGAATCCGGCTTTGTTGGCTTTGGCCTGTTCGGTTTTATGATTTTCACCATTTTCATGTCGATACGCAGCTCCCTGACACGCCTGGATAGAAATAAAGGGTCACCGGAGTACGATCCCCATATGACCGCTATCGCCGTAGGAACCTATGCAGGACTGGTTGGTTTCTGTGTTTCCGGATCTTTTCTGAGTCAGGGCTTTCTCTGGCCAGTCTACATCATTACATCGATCAGTATTGCCATTGCCAACTTTATGGACAATCACTATCCGGCCGAAGAAGAAAACTCAGAGACAGAAAAAGCGTCTATAGTTAATGGATTAGCGGACACCATACACGGCAAGGGTTTGCCACATGCTAAACAGCCTGAAAGCCCGAATAAAAAACAGTGACTCTGTCGCAGGAAGGGCTCTATTCTCTTTTTTGAAATCCATTCGCAGCATTGAAATGCCAGTAATCAGGCCTGCTCATGGCTTAATGTATCAATCGCATAAAATGATTACCGGGGCTTTCAGTAGTCTGATGCGTATTTTCTACTGGACACCGCTGTTCAAATCTCAACTTGCCAATGTCCCGGGGAAGCTCTATCTCTACTCAGGCATGCCGCTGCTACTGGGGCCATTAACCATCACCATGGGTGACCATTGTCGGCTGTCCGGCCACACCACCATCAGTGGCAGAGCTTCAGGCAATAAAAAGCCGGAACTGAAAATAGGTAACAATGTCGGTATCAGTTGGCAAAATGAAATTTTTGTCGGTGACCGGATTGAAATTGGCGATAACGTTCGGTTCGCGGTTAAAGTCAGGCTGGTTGGGTATCCCGGGCATCCTGTTGACCCGGCCGCCAGGGCACAGGGAAAACCGGATACGGATGATCAGGTAGGCAGTATTATTATTCAGGATGATGTATGGCTGGCGGCTGGCGTTACAGTTATGGGGGGCGTAACCATCGGAGCGGGAACCATTGTTGCCACTGGCAGCGTTGTCACCAGGGATTTGCCTCCCGGTGTTCTTGCCGGGGGGATCCCAGCCAGGGTCATCAAATCACTGAACTTGCCATCGGAGCGTGACAATGGCTGATCTCATTGTATTTGGCGAAGACTGGGGAGGCTTGCCTTCCAGTACCCAGCACCTGATCAGCCATTTAATGAAAAGGCACCGGGTCATCTGGGTAAACTCCATTGGCATGAGGTCGCCGCAGTTTTCGTTAAGGGATATAAAAAGAGTCTGGCAAAAAATGTTGGCCATGCTTAAGCGTAATAGTGAACCTGCGCAAACACCCTCAGAGCAAATCCCCCCCATTATCATCAATCCCAAGGTTCTTCCTTTTCACCGCTCCAAACGGGTTCGTCTACTGAACAAACGACTTTTACTGAAAGACATTAACAGGGCAATAGAGCAGGAAGGATTTGATCAGGTTATTCTCTGGCTCTCACTGCCCACTGCCGTCGATATGGTGGGTAGCCTGAATGAACGGGCTTCTATCTACTACTGTGGTGATGATTTTGAAGGCCTTGATGGCGTTGATCATACCATGGTCAAACCATTAGAACAGGAGCTGGCTGAAAAGGTTGACCTGATTCTTGTGGTCAGCAAAACACTGGCCAGGAAGTTTACTCATCCCAACACCATTATTCTGCCGCACGGTGTTGATTACCCGCTGTTTTCATCACCGGCAGCCAGGCCCCATGATCTTCCGGAAAACGGGCCTATTGCCGGTTTCTACGGCAGTATTTCTGCCTGGCTGGAGACAGATATACTGGCCCAGTCCGCCATTGCCCTGCCCAGCTGGCAATTTGTTTTTATTGGCGATATCAAAACTGATGTTTCATCTCTTCAGGCTCTGCCAAATGTACACTTTCTGGGAGCCAGGCCCCATCATCAGCTGCCCTCCTATATTCAGCACTGGAATGTCGCCATGCTGCCCTTTCGCAACAACAAACAGATAGCGGCCTGTAATCCCCTGAAGTTGAGAGAATATCTTGCCTCGGGTACTCCCATCGCTGCCACTTCTTTTCCTGCGGTTCGAGAGTATGAGAATCTTCTGGCCATTCAGTCACCTAAAGAACCCTTTTCCAGAGTCATTTTGAGGGCCAATGATCTGCGGGAGGAGAAAGCCAGCAGGCAGAACAGGGTCTCAACCGAATCATGGCAGCACAGAGCCACGCAGTTGGAAGCACTGATCAACCACTTATCACGTTAAAAACACACTGCTCATTAAATTAATTCCCTGTTAAAACAGCAGCTACAATTAATAATAATGAAGCATAAATGCTTGTATTTATTATTAGAAAGTGTCATGAAAGCTAACACTATTACCAATCAGGAAAATCAACTACTCACTGAAGGACAAAAAACTGTCAATCAATGACAATTTGCCACTGAGCCAGTTGACTGAAGAGTAATATGAGGCTGATAACAGGGAAGTCACCGTGATTAAGCGATATGAATCCCGCATCCTTGCGGTACTGATGTTTTTCAGTATGTCACTCCTTTACGGATGCAAATCACAACTGAATGTTCAGGCCCTGATGGAAAATGAGCAAACAAGATCAACACAGCAGATTGCCGATGTTATCGCGCGAATGAATGAAAAAGAAAACGCATTACCTTTTTCCAAAAACAGGTATCGTCGTCAGTTGTCTATTAATTTCACTCAAAAGGAATTAGAGGTTAATAATCAACATAAACAGGTTATTGATCTCTTTTTTAACTCATTACCCGAAAGCCAGCATCTCAACATCATTATTTCCGTAGCTCCCTCTTCTGCCGGGCAACCCTTCCAAACACTGAATGACTCCTGGGCAAGGCTACAGAGTCTGAAAGATATACTGGAGCAATACAGCGAAAAAATAGAGCTGGTTTACCAACCTGAACTGGATCTTGATTCAGCCACTATTCATGCGGTGGGCAATGATATTTCCGGAGGTAAGGGTGTCCAGTGAAATCCTGAGAAACCTCTTCCGACTTCTCAGCGCAGCCTGGCGGCGCCGTTACACTATTTGTGTGCCTATTTTGATCATGCCGGTGATTGGTTTTTTTGCCAGCTTCATGGCCCCCAAATTTTATGAAGCACACACCACCATACTGCTTCAGAATACCACTGAGTTAAATCCCATTCTGGAAGACTTCACCATATCCACAAACCTGGAAGAACGGCAATTAGCACTGAAAATACTCCTTAAGAGTCGCAAGGTATTAAAGGGTGTTGCCAGAGCTGTTGGGTTTATCGACTATAAATCTTCTGAAGAGCAAATAGATGAGGCCATTGATGAACTATCACGTTCACTGTCCATCGTCTTCGGCGGTGACCTGGTCAAAATCTATTATCGAAGTCAAAACAAAACCGATATTAAAGAACTGCTGACCAAAGTGACTGAACACTTCCTTACTCTGGTTCAGGCACCACAAAAATCCTGGCAAGTTGCCTCAACCCAGTTTCTAAAGGATCAGGTAGATCGTCGACACAAGGAGCTTTCTGAGGCAGAGCTGGAACTATCTGATTACAAGGCAAGGTTCGCATTGGAGCTTCCGGAACTCCATAAAGCAAACGTAACCAGACTGGCCGAACTCCGCCAGCTGTTAATGGAAAAAGAGACTGAACTGGTCGGTGCCAAAGCGGCAATGGAAGAGTTCAATGGTAACCTGGCTCAAACCAACCCCGTTATCGGTAAACTTGAAGAACGAATTATTAACACCCGCACCACTCTGAGTATGCTTCGCTCACGTTATACAGAGAGGCACAGCAAAGTTCAGACCCTGGTCAGAGAACTCGATAGATTGCAGGCTGAACGCCAGAGAATGATTGCAGAAAGCAGTCAGTTAAAAACGGAAGATGTTCAACGTCTCTGGAACCTGGCGTCATCAACCCCCTCCGTTTCAATGGATAACACCCAGGGAGGACAAACCACCATACTGGCCTCTCAGCTGCAGGCGGTTCAGGAAGCCAAGGCCAAAGTGAACAGCCTGCAGAACGAAGTGAAAAATATTAAAGATCAAACCGACCAGCTCCAGAGTAAAGTGCAGCAGTTTGCTGATGTAGAGCGGACTCTCGTTGAACTGCAACGTGATTTTGGTATTAAACAGAGACTTTATGATGATTTTCTGAACCGTTATGTCATGGCAAAAGTGACGGAAGACCTGAGCTCTTATCAGGAATCAGAACAGGTTAAAATCATCGACGAGCCCTTCACTCCCAGCAGTCCTAATGCGCTGCCGGCGTCGTTATTTATTGTTGCAGGTATCTTTGCCGGTCTGGGTATCGGTACTGGTCTGGCGGCGATTTCAGAAATATCGGATACCACCTTACGACTTCAGGACAGTATTGAACGCATTGCAGGTGTTCCTGTTCTGGCCAGGATACCATCAATGCCCACAGCACCAACGCTGGTTTACGATCCGGAAAAAGACTGGTTCGACGAGGGGGAGGTATCATCATGACAGCGCCTCTCGTTATAGCACAGATAGTCCAGCACCTTGCCCCGGGCGGTATCGAGACAATGGCTTTAGACATACAGCGAAAAGCCAGAAACCCGGAACATGTTCATATTATCAGTCTTGAAGGAACGCAATCTGAAGCCGTTGAACATTGGCCAAGACTTCAGGGCATGGAAAGGGTTCACTTTCTGGCCAAGCCTCCCGGATTGAGTCTCACGACGGTGACCAGGCTCGCACAACTTTTACGACAACTTAATATTGATGTGGTTCATACCCACCATGTAGGCCCGCTTATCTATGGTGGCATCGCCGCTAAACTGGCCGGATGTGGCCATGTGCATACTGAGCACGATGCCTGGCATCTTAACCAGCAAACACGACGCTGGCTGGTAGCGGCCTGCTTCCACCTGCTTAAACCGACCGTTGCCGCAGATGCAGAACTGGTTGCCGCCAGCATTCGACAGCATATTCCGCTCTTTACACCAGCCGTGGTTCTTAATGGAATTGATACCGATAAATTCCAGCCAGCAGACCAAACCGCAGCCAGAAATAGACTGAATCTCCCCCAGGATGCCGCCATTATTGGTTGTGCGGCACGCTTTACCGAGGTTAAAAGCCATGACCTTTTGATTCATGCCTTTTCCAGACTACCCGACAGTGCACACCTCGCCCTTGCCGGGGGAGGCGAACTTGAACATGAACTCAGAGAGCTAACCAGGCGGCTTAACCTGGAGCAACGGGTACACTTTCTGGGGGTCATTGATGATATGCCCGGCTTTTACCACGCTATTGATATTTTCTGTCTTGCCTCAAAAAAAGAAGGCCTGCCACTCTCGCCGCTGGAAGCCCAGGCTTGCCAGAGAGTGGTTGTCTTGACCGATGTGGGTGGCTGTCGTGAAGCGGTTGATCCACAGAGCGGTATCCTGATCAAGGCTGAAAGTGCACAGGCATTGGAAAACGCCCTCAAAATACAGCTCAGTTCAGGCATCAATAAAGAAAAACAGGCGTCGGCACGCAGCTTTGTGGTTAACCATTGCAACCTGGAGAGAATGATCAGTCAATACGATGACCTGTATTGCGGGAGGCCACTATGATAGAGTGGCTGGCCTTGATTACCTTCTTCATGGCAGGCGTGGTCGTTGTATATCACCATGTTGGTTATCCCATCGCTCTGAAATTGATGACACAGGGACTGGAAAACACACGGCCCAACTTTTATCAACGACACCACCACATCACGCCTCTTGATCACATGCTGCCAAGCATCAGTCTGATCATGCCCGCCTATAATGAAGCAGGCACTATTCAGGAAAAACTCAGAAACCTCGCTGCCCTTGATTACCCGGACTATAAACTGAAAGTGATTCTGGTATGCGATGGCTGTACGGATGGTACAGCCCAGCTGGCAAAGGAGACACTGGCCGAGCCTGAATGCAACCATCTGAACTTATCCGTAGTAGAGAAGCCTGAAAACAGTGGAAAAGTCGCTGTTTTGAATGAAGCCATCAGCCTCTCCCGTTGCAGCGTGGTTGCCCTCTCCGATGTATCATCACTGTTATCAAACGATAGTCTTTTAATCGTTGCGGCTCACTTAAGCAATGAAAACACCGGGGTCATTTGCGGTAGCTACCACTTTTTAAAATCACTCAGTGTTGGTGAGCAGGCTTACTGGCAGTACCAGCGAAGCATTAAAACAAGAGAAAGCTCTCTGGGTGCAACCCTGGGGGTGCATGGTGCATTTTATGCCTTTCGCCGTGAGCTGTTTGACCTGATCCCCGCAGACACGATCAATGATGATTTCACCCTTCCGGTACAAATAACCATGAAGGGCTACCAATGTCTTTATGACCCGAGAATCATCGCCATGGAGCTGGAGCAGGCGTGCAATGAGATGGATTTCCAGCGAAGAAAGCGAATTGCTGCCGGCAATATTCAACAAGCCATTCGTCACGCTGGCTTATTACATCCCAAGTTTGGAAAGATCGCCTTCAACTTTTTTTCCGGTAAGTTTCTGCGCCCATTCATGCCGCTGTTCCTGTTTATGGTACTGGCATCTTCAGCATTACTAGCTCTATCCTACCCTGTTTTTCAGATTATTCTGGCCATTCAGCTGGGCATTTACAGTATCACTGTCTTTTATATTTTCCGTCGATCACAACCAGATCATAAGAAATTGAGAGTGCTTTTTTACCTGGTATCCGGGCACCTGGCCATGGCTATCGGTTTGATTAACTATCTTTCAGGCCAAACCAAAGGCCAATGGAAAAGAGTAACGACTGAAACATAAGGATTTAAACACGTACTTAAGGAGTGTACCCATGAAAGAGTCAACCTACGTCCATCCTCTCGCCTCAATGTGCAAACGATTAATGGATATTCTTATCGCCCTGGCCGGGCTGGCAATCACCCTGCCACTGTTTCCCTTTATCGCGCTGGCCATTCGCCTTGATAGCCCAGGACCGATTATTTATCAGCAGATGCGTATTGGCTATCAGAAGGAAAACTATATTCGCTTATTTATGATGAAAAAATTCAGGACCATGCGCAATGATGCCGAGTCAGGAACAGGCCCTGTCTGGGCTCAAAAAAATGACCCGAGAATTACCAAAGTGGGTAACTTCCTGAGAAAAACCCGTCTTGATGAATTGCCACAACTCTGGAATGTGCTGGTCGGTGATATGGCCATTGTTGGCCCAAGACCTGAACGACCAGGGATGTACAATAAGCTGGAAACGAACATTCCATTTTATAGCGAACGAACGTTTGATGTTGTTCCCGGTATTACCGGTCTAGCCCAGGTCAACATGGGTTATGATGAAACATTGAATGATGTGAGAAATAAAGTTGCCTATGACCACGCCTACGCCTTGGCTTTGAGCAGCCCATGGGAATGGCTGAAAATGGATATTTACGTCATGTTCAAAACCATTTTTGTCATGGTAACCGGCAGGGGGCAGTAGAGCGGTAAGTAGTTGGC